>CAZUYF010000155.1:0-5041 GCA_964624675.1 uncultured bacterium | reverse complement strand
TTTCAGGATTCACCTTGAAACCTTTTTTGTTTATCTCCCTCTCGATATGTATTGCCGGGGATGCCATACGGAAAATCGGTTTTCTGATCATGAATGACTTTCGGGAAATAGTGTCATCTTCTCTTACGGCAAGCGTTCCGGCAAGCGAAAGGTCCCGGTCGAACCAGGTAGCCAGTATGGGGCTGCCGTACAATTCGACACCCAGTACGTTGATATTGTCTTTTTTCCTGTCTGCTTCCGGTTTGATTCTGAAACCAGGGAAGTCGGTGTGGGCTCCGATTATCCTGCATCCTGTTTTTTCACAGGCTTTCGTACCTGTAATACCCGCTATAATGGATGAGGACGAACGGATGGTATAGAACCTCTCATCTGCTCCGATGTTCCAGGAATCACCCTCTTCCAGCCTTTGAAAGCCATTCTGATCGAGTTTCGATGCCAGACGTATGACTGCCAGTGAGGCTGTAGGCGAACTGTCAAGGAAGGAAAGAAGATCCGGTACATAACTGTCGGTTTCCATTATTTCCTGCACTTTCAGTGTTACTGCTTAATTTCAATCGCTGCAGCCGGGCTGTCCGACATTTCCGACGATCTGGCCCTGAAATTCTGCCTGACCTGGTACATGAATGCCTGAAGCCTTGCTTCATTATCTGTGTCTTCCTGACCGTCGAATGCCAGGTTCAGCCATGGGAGGTTCCTGTGTTCTTTTCTTATCTTCTTACTTATAGCGGTCACGACTGTTCCGGGCAGACATGTGAAAGGAAAGATATTGATTGCGCCGTCTATAGCTGCTTTTTCATTGAATGCAAGCGGAGCTCCGACACAGAGAATTGCTTCCCCCCCAATGTTCTCTTTCATGTAAGGGTGTGCTGCGCTCATGATCTCTCCAGGTTCCAGGCCGGGACGGTCAGAGAGGAGATCGGCAAACGGAGCTTCCAGTTTTCTTCGAAGCCTCTTCATAATCTTCATTCTTGAGTATCCCTTGATAAGATCAACCAATTGTCTTCTGTTCTTGGATTTACTTATGAAGGAATGGTTTACGTATTCGAACCACTCCATCAGAGGAGTATAAAGAACTTCCCCGCCAAGCGCTTCGATACGCTGGTCCGTATAAGAGTGCGCGAATGGGTCGTTCCTTACGTAAATCTCACCGAACATCAGAATAAGGGGTTTAGGGACATCCTTTCTTGCAATACTCATGAATTCCGATGCCGCTTCTTCAAGTACCGGAATCAGAGATCCTCCGCTGCTCATGGCTTCGGCAGCTGCGGAAAGGTACCTGTCAAATACAATATCAGCCGATCCTTCTTCAAGCTCGTAGGGGCGGACTCTGTAAAGGGCGCTTTTCAGAACATCGCCGGCCACGGCAGCTCTGAGCATATCCATCTGGAATCCCACAGTGGAGAGTTCTTTGACAGATGTATAAGAATCGCTTGATGTTGCGGTAATTATGGGAACATCTTCGTAACCAAGCCTGTCAAGAAGTATCCTGTGATAACTGCAGTACTGACCGAATCGGCACGGTCCCGACGCGGTGCCTATGAAAAAGGCTGTTCGGGATGGATCGTTATCCCTTAGGACGGACAGCATGTTACCAGCGGTTATGATCGCCGGATAACATTCCTTGCCTGTTGTTACCGAGCGACCCAGGGCAACGGAATCCCTGTTTGTTGTAGGAATTTTAACGGCTTTCACACCATGCTTTCTGGCAGCCGCTACGGCTACCCAGGTTGCGGCACCCAGCCAGGGTATCCATACTGTTCTGTCTCCGATCTCCATGTTCCTGTTGCCAAGCTGTTCGTGGAAAGGAGAAGTTCCATGCTCCCTTCTGCCCTTTATAGCATCCATATAGGCTTCACATCTGGTTATTACCCCTGCATCGGCAGCATGTTCATCGATCTCTATGGTCAACATCGGTTTGGAGCCCATAATTCTTGCTACCTCGTGCTGAATGAAAGAATCCGGACCACAGCCGAAATTAGTGATATAGACACCGTTGAGTCTCGGATCTTCCCTTATGGCAAGCGCTGCCGCTATAATCCTCTGACCGTACTGCCAGTACATATTCCTGTGCAGCTCCGCAGCTCGATTCAGGGGAAGATCAAGAAAGTCAGTTGGAATGACCGATGCTCCCAGTTTTGCCAGTTTGTCGGGTAGATCAACGTTCACAGCCGGATCTGCTCCGTTGTATGGCCTGCTGATTATTACAAAAGCAGGCTGGTCTTCACCGATTTCCGCAAATGCTCTTCTACCCGCCTCAAGGAGTGAATCCCTGAACATTAGATGTGCTTTTTTCGCCTCCGCAGCGGCTTTTCTGGCTGTAGCTGTATTCACATCAAGTTCGGCTGTCATTTCCAGCAGACCGTTCATCCATTCCTTCCTCTGAAGGGAGAAATCAAGCACGGGACTGATAGTTATGATATTCTCCTCAGCGGAAAGACCAAGACCGGAGTCGATGATATAAGGTGAAGCTTCAATGTAGGGACAGTTATAGGATTCTGTGAAATCACCATTAGGAAATGATCTGAGTATGGAAGGAAGGAACAGGTAATCTATATCCTTCTCGAGGAGGTCCATAACATGTCCGTGGGCCAGCTTGACCGGGAAACATGTCTCTGCAGCTACGCTTTCAACACCGGAATGTATGAGGCTGCTGGTCGATGTTCCGGATATTATCACATCAAAACCACACTTCTCGAAAAACGTCTTGAAGAAGGGAAAGAATTCCCAGAACCATAAAGCCCTTGGTATTCCGACAACCGGTTTTTTTCCTGAAACAGTTCCGGTGTAACCCTCAAGCAGGAGCTTCTCTCTTTCCTTGAACCAGTTCGTTCCAGGGTCAATCTGGTGGGAATGAGTACTTTCGGTTTCGTACTTCTCGCATCTTCCTCCATAGAAAAGGTTTTTCCCGTTCTGGAGAAGAACGCTGTGAATCTCGCAGCGATTGGGGCATTCTTCGCATACGAAAGTATCCTGGCTGTACTTCTCATCTGCAAGCTTGAAGCCCTTGAATTTTGAAGGACCTGGGGGTTTCTCCTCTTTTGCCAGCAGGGCTGCGCCTATTGCTCCTGTTACATGGTGATTTGGGGGGATGATTACTTCTCTATCCTTCAGAACAGCGTTGAATGCGGCGGTAACACCGGTATTGAAAGCTGTCCCGCCCTGGAAGAATATACGATTGCCTATTTTCTTCTCTCCAACAACTCTATGAAGATAGTTCTTAACAATCGAATATGATAACCCGGCCACAATATCCTCCACTGAAGCGCCATCAGCCTGCCTGGAAAAGACATCGCTTTCCATAAATACCGTGCAGCGTTCTCCGAGACCGCATGGAGCTGTTGAGCTGATAGCAAGAGGTCCGAATTCTCTTATGTCCAGGCCGAGCTTTTCCGCCTGTTCTTCAAGGAATGAACCAGTCCCCGCAGCGCAGACCTTGTTCATTTCAAAGTCTACTACTCTCCCGTTCTCAAGAGATATGTATTTAGAATCCTGGCCGCCTATCTCGAATATTGTGTCGACAGCAGGGTCTATTTCCACCGCAGCTCTGGCCTGGGCGGTTATCTCATTTCTGACTACATCGGCGCCCGTAAAATCACCTGTCATATACCGCCCGGAACCGGTAGTTCCTGCGCCGAGAACCGTTCTGTCCTTGCCCAGTGTATGAGAAAGCCTTGAGAGGCCATTTTTCACCGCTTCCAGCGGCCTGCCGGCAGTCATCAGATATTCGGAGGCAAGGAGTTCTCCGGAAGTTTCACCTATAGCTACAAGATTTGTGCTTATAGACCCGACATCTATACCTAAATAGACAGGTTCGTTTGTGTTTTCAGATACTGCCCGTGGCTCGGGGTGGCCTGTCGAGTAATTCTTGAGAGGATACAGAGTGTTTTCTTCTCCGCTTCCTTTTTCAACATTGAGAAGCCTGCGCGTAAAATGGCTGTCGATAATGCTGTATTTGCCCTCATCCGCAGCCAGTGCTGCGCCTGCCGCTGTAAGGCATCTGAAATTATCCGGAATGATAAGATTGGAGAATTCACTGCCGAGAACCTCACGAAAGGCATTTACCATCCCCAGGTTTGCGGCTACACCGCCTACAAAAGCGACTGGAGGACGGAAATCCCTTCCCGAGGCTATGGAACTTTTGAAATTTCTGGCTACAGCGAAGCAGAGACCGGCAACTATGTGTGATACCGGTGTACCTATCTGCTGGAGGTGTATCATATCCGATTTCGCGAATACGCTGCATCGCCCGGCTATTCTTGGGGGATGGGTGCATTGAAGGGCCAGCTCGCCGAGTTCTTCGGTTTTAAGCCCAAGCCTTGAAGCCTGCTGGTCTAAGAATGAGCCCGTGCCGGCTGCACAGACTGAATTCATGGAAAAATCATCAAAGACCAGTCCCTCGGAAGTCTGGCGGAAAAGAAGCAGTTTGGAATCCTGGCCGCCCATTTCGATAACCGATTTTGCCCCGGGGCAGTAAACCGGAATAGAGGCAGCAAGGGCAACTACTTCATTGATACTATCGCAACCTGCTGCCAGGGACGCACTCCTCGCCGCGCTGCCGGTGAAAGAGGCCTGGCTTCCCTCCCAGCCGTCAAGATCAGAAAGGATGGCCACCAGGGAATCAACTGGCTTACCGTGGTGCCTTCTATACATGGCGGATATGATGGATTTTCCCTCCATGAGTACGACCTTCGTGCTCACGGATCCCATATCGATGCCGATCCTTTTAGTCATAAAAATTTATCCTTCTTGAAAGATATCTGCCGCAGTTAATCTCAAGATAATCACATCATTCCTAAGAAGTGATAGATATCTCGAATTGCTGTAACAATGATCAGAGTTCGCTGTATTGCTGTTTACAAACCTATCATCCTGTTTCCTGTAATATATGGGTACCATCAAGTATTCAGATGTTTCAGATGGAAGTTCCTGTCAGGGTATCCAGTTCGAGACACGCTTATAAGGGTGTTACACCTTACCGAGCGGCATTATATAGAGTGGCACTTCTGTCCTGGTCATCCGGATCACCTGCTTTAAAGCCATA
>CAZUYF010000154.1:0-5047 GCA_964624675.1 uncultured bacterium | reverse complement strand
CTGCTTACCGTTGCTTTGGAATCGAACCACACGTTAGGATGAGTCCCCGTGTGATAGTATCCGAGGGAATCAGCAATACGCTCTTCAGGCTGAAACTGTGTGAACCAGTAAATGGGGTATGTGTTTTCCCCTAAGTAACCCCCTTCCTGCTGGCGAATGCGGTTCCAGTTCTGGAATTTCATAACGCCCATGGTGAGCTTGAGGGAGGTTTCGCTTCCAAGCAGCTGGGTGGCGTTGAATGTTATCCCGGTCGTTTCGCTGAAGCGGATGGGGAGGGCGTAATCCTGGCTTCTTCCCAGGTATGCTGTGCCATCGATATAGGCTGGAAGATGGTATCTGGACCAGGCCCATTCATTCCACCCCGCCTGCCTGCTGGAGCCCAGGACCGTGAGAGCGAAGCTGGTTCTGTTAAGAGGCCTGTATGTTAACTTGGCAAGACCCGACATGTCATTCTGCCAGTTGTTCTCCCATCTGTCGCGCGTATCCAGTGTGTCCCTGCCGCTCAGCGAGAACTGTCCGGACGCGCTGAACCTCATCTGTCCCGGAATACGGATCCCAATGGATGGAAGAAGCTTTTCGGTAAGGGGTTCAGGACCCGACACAGATACTTCAATGCCGGAAAGACCGCTTCTGCAGAGTTCCACATCCGCTTCTTCCACGAAAAGCTGCTCCCCGGATTCAAAGGAGGAGGTTGTAATGTCTCCGTGACGGAATATTACTGATCCGTGGTACCTGTCAGCGCCCTCCTTCCCTATAAGGTTAACAACTCCCGACATGGAATTCCCATATTCAACACCAAGCCCTCCGGTCATCAGGGATGCGTTTGATATTGCGGTAAGAGGCAGTTCAAGGTTGAATCTGTTGTCTATGGGGGAACGGATTGAGACACCGTCAAGAAGGTACTCCACCTCTCCGCTGCGGCCGCCGCGCACATGCACCTCACCGTGGCTGGTAACCACGCCGGGCTGGGAGGAAACTACATCTACAATACTGTTTGAGGTTATTGTTCTGAGCTGGGTGAAATCCATCAGGTGCAGTGTAGCGGGAACGTCCTGAAGGACATGGATTCTTGACTCCTGAACGTTGATAACAGTTGAACCCGTTAGATCGAATGGAAGGCCGAAATCGATCCTGCTCAGCTGATCGGCAACCACGAGAACACCTTCCATCATGGAGGTGGCCCTGCCAACCATACTTGCAGTTACGGAGTAGTAACCCGGCGGAACCCCCGCGATGATATACTCTCCATTGGCGTCCGTCATTGTGCCCAGGTAGGTATCCTCTATCATTACAGTGGCTCCGACAAGCGGATTTCCCTCCGTATCCTCTACGATACCGCCTACGATTCCAGTCGTGTCTGCATAAATGGAACAGGTCAGCACCAGCAGCAGAAACAGAAGGGGCGCTTTGTTCACGATGATACTTCCTCCATTAGAGTTGCTAAATCATATCGCAAATACCAGAATGACGCAATTTGATATTCACTCCGGAATCAGTATCCGGATTCACTGAATAGCAGCCGCGGCAGGTCAGTCGAACTACTGCTGGTATTCGAAGCAACCTATGTCGTAACCGGTTCCTGACGGCCTGGGCAGGCCATCCATATCGGTATCCGGAGCAAGCAGCGGGTTCCCCTGGTCTATGGCTGGAGATGCTGAACCTATATGGAAGTCAGCGCTTCCCGGACTGGTGAACTGCGGGTCGCCCTCAACGTAATCATCACCGAAGAAGTCGCTTGGTCCGTTTATTAGATTGTGATCAGCCAGGAAACCAGTACCGTACGCCTCCGCGTTGAACTGGCCCGTGGTGTTGCCGGAGAGTATGTTGTTCCGTACAACTATATTGTCCGCTTCTGAATTCTCAACGCTTACCCCGCATCCCCACGAAGACACACCATTGCCAACAAACGTGTTGTTGATGATCGTGATGCCGTCGATCGGGTGGGTTACACCAGGCTCTCCCCATGCTCCTACCGTAAGCCCGTTGCCGGTGTTGTTGTAGGCAAGGTTGTTGTAGAACTGTACATTGGAGAGAACTCCGGCGGATTCAGCCGCTGCGGAGAAACCGTCCCCATCGCAGTTGTAAACAAGATTGTTGTAAATGCTGATGGTGTTGGTACTCTTGTTCCAGCTGTCAACATAGATGCCGAGCCTGTCCAGGCCCCAGACAGTATTATTACTGATAACACCGTTGCAGGAGCCATCTTTCGCGTCAATACCCTCGCCGCCTATTACTCCTCCGCCTCCGGAGTGCACAGTACTGTAAGTTACACTGAAATTATCAGATCCCGCGATAGTAATGCACTCCTGCTCACCGCCGTTGCATGCCATCCCGACATCACATGAATCGATGCTTACATTATCACTGTCCCATACTCCTATACCGGAGGAGGCTGTATTCCAGGTTGTACAGGCGAGAATAGTAATGTCACTGGAACCATCGAGCAGAATACCCGTGGCATTGTCTCCACCGGTTACGTCCGATACGGTAATTCCACGAAGGGTGATGTTCTTGCATCCCGTAAGGTCAAGCAGCCCGCCCCAGTCCTGTGGAAGGGTTATACCGGAACCGCTTATGGTAACGCTTCCATCACCATGGCTTCTCAGGACTATCCCCTGGGAGCTGCCGCTGCCGTCAAGTGATATCTGAACCCGTTCAGTGTAGGTGCCTGCCATTATACGCAGAGTCATACCTGCCTGCATCTGGCTCGCTCCGTACTGAATGGTCTTCCATGGGGCGCTCAATGAACCATCGCTGGAATCATCGCCCAGAGTGGATACGTAGAAGCTCTGGTCCGAAGGACCGGGATCCTCCGGATTCGAACATCCAAGTAATAGAACCGCAAGTATGATCGTGTATTTCATGAAATAACCCCTTTCTACATTAACTATCTAGTGCCTCGCGCAGTTTGGCGGCCAGGTCCTGGTTGGAGAACGGCTTCTGGATAAAGTGTACCCCCACGTCCAGTACTCCGCGGTGGGCAATAATGTCGGAGGAGTATCCTGACATAAACAGACACTTAAGGTTCGGATAGAAGGACAGTATATGCCTGGCCAGATCCCCTCCGTTCATCTCTGGCATTATGACATCGGTTATGAGGAGATTTATCTCTCCAGGATGTTCCTTTGCAACGCTGATGGCCTCACCCGGCGTGGAGGCAGTCATTACGGTATACCCCTGATGTTCAAGCATTATCATGATAAGCTGCAGGATAGATACCTCATCCTCCACAAGAAGGATGGTTTCGTGTCCCCCTCTGGGCGGCTCCAGGGTTACTTCCTTCTGTATCTCCGCTGCAGCAGTCGTATGCCTGGGCAGGTAGATCTTAAATATCGTTCCATGGTCCGGTTCGCTGTATACATCGATATAGCCGTTGTTCTGTTTGACGATGCCATAAAGCGTAGCCAGCCCCAGGCCGGTACCTTTGCCAACATCTTTCGTGGTGAAGAAAGGCTCAAAAAGATTGCGCATTGTATTGTTGTCCATACCGCAGCCGCTGTCGCTTAAGGTCAGAAGTACATACTCACCGGGAACAAACCCCGGATGACCTGCGCAGTAAGACTCGTCAGTAATGATATTTTCCGTTTCGATGGTGATCTTGCCAACATCGTTGATGGAGTCCCGTGCGTTGACACACAGGTTAGCCAGGATTTGATCTATCTGTACCGGATCCATATTCACCGGCCACAGATCCGTTCCGGGCAGAAAGGTAAGATTGATGTTCTCACCGATCAATCGCTGCAGCATTTTGAACATCCCGTCCACGGTATGGTTCAGATCGAGCAGCCGGGGAGCGATGGTCTGCTTGCGGGCGAAGGCCAGCAGCTGCCGCGTCAGGTCAGCAGAGCGCTCGGCGGCAATACGGATTTCCGTCAGATTAGTGTGAAGCGAGTGGGCCGGGTCCATCTGCACCAGAGCAATCTCCGTGTGACCGAGTATCACACCAAGCATGTTGTTGAAGTCGTGGGCCACACCTCCCGCCAGCCGGCCGATGGATTCCATCTTCTGGGCCTGGCGTAATTGTGCCTCAAGCTTGATCTGTTCGGTGATGTCTGATACAATTCCGACTCCGCCAGTAACCTTACCGTCAAGGAAGATCGGAATCCAATCCGCTTTGATCTGGGCTTCCTTCCTGCCGGTATAGGACGTGTATAAACCTTCGTAGTATCCGCGCTCGCCTTTTAATGTTTTACAGATCTCTTTCAGGAAGTCTTTGTTTGGTAAATCATGAATATCCAGACCGACAAGCTTCTCACGTGTTGATCCAAAAGTAAGGATCGCGATATCGTTGGAATCCGTAACGATCCCTTTGTTGTTGTAGTGTAATATCCCGATTGGAGCGCTCTCAAAGAACATGCGATGTCTTTCCTCACTCGACAGCAGGGCTGCCTCCGCCTGTCTGTGTCTTGTGATGTCACGAACGAATTCAACAACTCCCGTTACTTCACCGGAGTTCGGATCTTTGATGGGATAGCTGAAAAGTTCGATCCATTCTATAGGAGTTCCAGGGAGTCCGGCCACTATATTCCATTCCGATTCACCGGATCGCAGGCAACGAAGGGTCGGGCAGGGATCGCAAGGCTTATCTGCATTATGATAAACTTCGTAGCACTTTTCCCCGACCAGAGGAAGGTTATCTTTGTACCATTCGTTCATTACCCCGTTTACATGGCGGATAGTCAGATCAGGATATATAACGCTGATGCCGTCCTGGACGCTCTCAAAGACATCTGTCAGAAACTGTTGACTTTTCCGCAGCGCTTCCTCTGTACGCTTATGAGTGGCAACAGCTTCCTTCAGTTCGGAAGTGAGCTTCGAGAGGTCAGCTTTGCAGCGGGTTATTTCTGCTTCATCGTTCTTGTCGAGCATGTTCGTTACCTCCGTAGACTCATTCCCCGATTAACGTACAACCCTCCACACCGCGCGACCCCCAGGATTCCTGCATGAATCCAGTCTGCTGAATTTATTCATGTGTATGATATATTTAAGAAGCTATAAAAACAATGGGACAGCAGCACTTCTACAGAAGTCCATAAACGGATATATG
>CAZUYF010000153.1:0-5091 GCA_964624675.1 uncultured bacterium | reverse complement strand
CTGGGAATTGCAGCTGGAACACTGGTTACCATGCTCGTGCAGAGTTCCAGTGCTACAGTTGGCTTGACAATGACACTTGCCGCTTCAGGACTGATCTCGGTTGAAGGCGCCCTGTATCTCGTGCTCGGAGACAATATAGGAACGACTATTACCGCGCAGCTTGCCGCTATCGGAGGGGGCAGAGCCGCAAGACGGACGGCAGTCGGTCATACATTTATTAAACTGATCGAGGCGACGTATTTCGCCCTGATCCTGTCGATACCAGGAAATCCATTCCTTAAACTGGTTCAGATGACGTCCGACTCTCTCATGAGACAGGTCGCCAACGCTCATTCCATATTCAACATCTTCAATTCCTTTCTCTTCCTTCCGCTGATCCCGTTTGTGGCCCGGATATGCAGGATGATCGTACCTGTTAAGGAAAGCGAGTTCTGCCGAACGGAAGTTATGCTCGAGGAGAAACTCCTTGATACTCCAGAGATAGCAATTGTCGAGATTGAGAGAGAAACGGTAAAGATGGCAGAACTGGCGAGAGAGACCGTTATGGCCGGAATAAGCTGCTTCATGACAGGCAGCCCCAATGGGGATTCCATCATGAAGAAAGAGGATCAGGTCGACGATATGCAGCGGGACATAACTATCTATGCATCCAAGCTCTTCCAGCGTGATCTCACAGAGGATGTGTCACTTCGCCTGCCAGTATTGCTTCATACGATAAACGACATCGAGAGAGTTTCGGATCACGCAGTCAATATGGTCGAAGCCAGGGAAAGGATAAGCGGCAACATCGAAAATGCCCAGGGTGTGCTTCCAGAGGCAGCAAGGGAAGCTGCAGCCATTATCGGAAACATGACTACCTCAATTGAAAAGTCCCTCGCTTCTCATGACCGTAAAGCTTCACAAAGGGTACTGGCACTCGAGGAGAAGCTTAACCGACTGGACGAACGAGTGAAAGATTACTATTCAGAATCCCTCTCAAAATTCGGTGTAGCGGACCTGACAGGACTCGCTATTCTGGATTTCATCAACTACTGCGAGAGGATAGGGGATCACTTGACCAACGTAGCGCAGTCCCTTCTCGGCGGAGGTTTCTGGCACGGAACCGACGATAGCATCTAGGTTATGCAAGCACTGTTTTAAAACGGCTCAGGATTATTACACGAAACTCTTTCAGGGGGAATTTCATAAATGGATTATCGCTTAATAATCTTCGATGCCGATGGAACGCTCAGGTACTGTACTGTTGATGGGCAGCCATGCCCGAACAGAGCCGGTGAATGGAAGCTCTACCCGGATGTGATTGATAAACTGGCCCCGTTCGCCTGGGTTCATCCAGGAGGGGAATTCGGGGTGGGTTACGGCATTGCCAGCAACCAGGGAGGTGTGGGTGTTGGTTACTTCCCGGAGAGTACCGCCATGAAATTACTTGAGGATACATTCAGTGAAGCGTTTGGGTTCAGCCCCGCGGAAGGTACTATTGAGATGTGTCCTCACGTTCCTCATAGCGGTTGCGGCTGCCGGAAACCTGATCCTGCAATGCTGAACCGTCTGATGGAGCTTTACGGGGTCTCTCCTGAAAACGTTCTTTTCGTAGGCGACCGGGATGCCGACAGGAATGCTGCCCTGAACGCCGGCTGTGATTTTCAGTTGGCCTGCGAGTTCTTCGACAGAGATCCGGAATCATGATCTTGAATGGGGATTGAATTAGCCTCCCTTCCGGTTGCGATACTTGACTGCCAGACTACGGGAGCCACACCTGCAAAGGGATCCCTGCTCGAGATAGCATGGACAATCCTGCCTTCAGGTATTGAAGAGTACGAACCGGATATACATTCCCATCTGATCCTGCTGCCCGACGGAGAGACAATACCGTTTCGAGTTTCAAAGATGACCGGTATCTCGGCAGAGATGTGCAGAGATGGCCTTGATCATCACGAACTTGCCGAGCTTCTGCTTCCAGCTCTTGGGAACACTGTTCCGATTGCTCATTTTGCCGTTTTCGAACAGCGCTGGATCGATCAACTTTTCTCGGTCTGTCTCCCGGATGAGGAGATACCGCGGATCATCTGTACAAGGGAGATTGCACGAAGGCTGTATCCCCGCCTGCCCAGAAAGGGAATCCGTGCCATTGCAGGATACCTGGGATATTCCATGGATGAGAAGAAGAGGGCTGCCGAACATGTCCGGGCAACTGCACTTATCTGGGCCAGGCTTGTCTCAGAGCTTGGCGGGAAGGGCATCATGACCCTTTCGCAGCTGCATGATTTCCTTTCGGAACCACCCTCCCACTGCAAAGGGAGCTGGTCCTACCCTATCCCAAGGGAAACCAGATTATCCCTGCCGGACACACCGGGCGTGTATTGCCTTCTCTCGAAAGAGAAAAAGGTACTGTATGCCGGGAAGGGTATCTCACTCAGAAGGCGTGTCAACAGCTACTTCACCAGGAGGAAAGCTGATGAGAAGACTCTTGAACTTGTATCCCAGGTTCACGATGTATCCTTTGAGGAATGCGAAACTCCCCTCGAAGCGGCTCTGCTTGAATTCGGCACAATCAGAAGATTCGATCCTCCTTACAATATTGCTCTGAGAGGAAGAGGCAGCGGAATTGTATTTCTCTCGAGAGACCTTTCTTCCGGTTCATCAGTCCCCGGGAACGATTTTGTGTGGGGTCCTGTTCCGGACAATTCCCAGGCACTGTTAATCAATGAATTACTTTCCGCGGTGAATGATGGAGGGACCATACCCGCGAAGCGGCTGGGTCTTGAGTATCGACCTCTTGAAAAAGGAGCACTGGAGTCGGGGTTTTCAATGTTCAGGGATGAACTTCTAACAGGTTCACCTGTTTCCATGAGTGATCTTCTGTCAGCGGGTCTTGCCGCATGGTTACGGCGGATAGATGAGAATGAGAGTGAGCATGAAGAAAATGATGAGGACAGCGACCCGGTGAAAACCATCGATGGAGAGGGAGTGAAGAAGCACCTTGAATGGCTGCTTGCAGCCGGGGTCAGAGACCTCCGGAGAGGGGCGTGGTTCTGCCAGCTGGGCTGGTCATCCCTGTTATGGAAACCATCGATCTCGGACAGTAACAGGTGTGCTGTATTCAAAGCGGGAAAAATGGTTTCATCAAGATGGACAAATAAGAAAGAACAGCCTTCTACAGAATCGCTATCAAGACTTGAAAGGCAGCTTCAGATTGATGCCGGGCTGTACGATCTGCTGAGGGTACTTGATGCAGAAGTGAGACGGATTACTGCTGACGGCAGCCTGACAGGAGTTCAAACTCCGGGAGGAAACGTTCTTGAGAGAAGGCAACTGAAGGATTTGTACAGATTCATCTGAAAACAGTATGAATGCAGTATATCAATGCCGACCCTGATTTTCATTCTCCGATCCGTGGTGTTTCTTCTTTCCCTGGTACATAAGATCGTCCGCTCTTGTGAGAACCTTGTAGATGGAGATACCCTCCTCCGGATCCCAAATTGCCGACCCGATCGAAAGTGTAACTGGAAAATTCACGATGGAGCTGATTTCCGGGAGATCGTTCAGGTCAGCACGCAAACGTTCGACAATCCGACCGGTTCCCTCTCCTGTTTCCGGGAGAATTAACAGGAACTCGTCACCGCCATAGCGAATTACACTGTCGGCCTTCCTGACCACTTCCTGCAGCTTCCCCGCTACTGCGCAAAGAACCTCATCACCCTTCTGATGACCGAAGCGGTCATTTACTTCCTTGAAGTTGTCAATGTCGATCATGACAATCCCGATGGAATGGTTATACCTTCTGGCTCTATCCACTTCCTTCTCTATCACTTCATCGAAGTAGAGCCTGTTGTAGACGGAGGTCATCGGATCATGAATGGCCTGGGCTCTGAGCTCCCTGTGAAGCCGGATCCTGTTGACAGCCTCCGATGCATGATCCAGCAGCAATTCCAGGAGATTGGCCTGCTCGTCCTCAATTCGATCAGAACCGCTTCCGAATCCAGTGAAGACACCTAATGTTCCAATTGGTGATCCTATAAGCGGGAGATAGGAAGAATGATTAACCTCTTGATCTGACTGATTCAGGTAAGTGTCGAGCGGCGCAACGAGAGTTTTTCGCAGCATATAGGATCTTCCTGCAAGACCCTCGCCGGGCAGAAAACCCTCACGCTGCACCTCCGCCAGATCAGGTGTGGAGAAGAAGACCGGAATCAGCCTGTCCTTTCTGATCACCGAGATCGAGCATGCAGGAAAATCCAGTATCATGCAGGCTGCAGAGATGACGCAATCGTAAACCCTTTTCTCGGAGTCAGACTTTTCAAGACTTCTGGCGATGCCGTGCAGACTCTCTATTCTTTGCCTTGATCTATCAAGCCTTTGGGTTGCCCTCTTCCTTTCGGTTATGTCCCTGTAGATGCCGTAGAATGCAACCTGAACGTCGTCGATAACTATGGGAGAAGCAAGTAACGAGACCTCGATCTTTGTCCCGTCCTTCCTTGTTCGGGCGGTCTCATAAGACACTTTAAACCCGCTGCTGACTCTGTCTGTTATGTTGATGGCTTCCTCGAGAGAATCCCCCGAAGTAATGATGTCGTCAATGTTCCTGCCCTTGATCTCTTCCAGTTCGTAGTCGAACATCCTGAGGAACTCACCGTTGCCATTCAGAATGATACCATCGTTTGCGACCATTACGATGCCCTCTTGAGCACTCTCGAACAACTGTTCCAGGAGTGCTTTCTGGTGTCTTAGGTCGGATTCGGCTTTCTTCCTGTCAGCGATATCGCGGTAAACCCCATAGTAACCCACCACCTGGTTATCCACCGATATCGGAGACGCAATAACCGAGACGTTGAGAACACTTCCATCTTTGCCGTGCCTTGTTGTCTCCAGAATCTGTTTATGACCGGTCACAACAGCGGACGTGATATCTCTGGCTTCCTCATTCAGTTCATCGGGAGCGACTAGATCATCGATGCTCTTCCCGACAGCCTCTTCTGAGGAGTAACCGAATAGTCTTTCGAATTCCCTGTTGACCCGCTGGATGATCCCGCGGCTGTCAACCATGACAATGCCCTCCTGCAGGCCTTCGAACAGCATCTCAAGGTATGCCTT
>CAZUYF010000152.1:0-5097 GCA_964624675.1 uncultured bacterium | reverse complement strand
CCTCCCGGCTTGATGAACCCTCTGATGTCCATTTCACCATCGAGGTAGGCACCGGATGTGGCGACACATTCCAGAGTTGTGTTCAGCACCGGAACCGAGGGCAGCAGCCCGGCACTCCAGTTCAGCTTCAGCGAGCCGTACTTCTTGTGGTCCAGCAGCCAGGTCATCCGCCATCCTCTTTCGGTCAGGCCGCCTGATATTCTGCTGTACTCCTCTATCTCCGGCTTATCGTTCTGCAGGAGATAGGGATTCTCTCTCTTGTCCATGATCCGCGGATGTATCCCCCCGAACCATGGCTTTTCCCATCCAAACTCGGAAGGCTCCGGATGGGAAGAGAGCAGATAGTCCACACCGTCCAGTTTCAATGAATACACATGGCCGCAGGCAGAAGGGTCTATGAGAGCCCGAATCCTGTCGCTGGACAGGAAGAGACAACCGGAATCATCGAGACCGGCATCAACCGCCTTCGCAGCTCCAACCAGAAACACAGGCATAACCGTTGACCGCTTCGCGAGAGACATGCTCACGTCAACGATTCCCTCTCCGTGCAGTTTACCCGACACGGAAACATCCTGACGTACTTTTCCGGAACAGATCTTCGACGAATCTGTATCAATCCCGGCTTCCCGCTCTCCATGGAGGGGATGACTCAGAGATACTTCCGTACCGAAAACCATTACCGGCTTCAGATCGTGCAGGAAGAAAGAAGTTCTCTTCTTCCACTCACCGATGTTCCAGCCCAGACCGGAAGCTCTGGACATAAGTCTATCAACACCGCCTTCGGTGTATAACATTCGGAAAGGAGGTGATGCCGCAATCTCCCCCGGAGCAACATCCACTTCGGGAGTACCCGCCATGTCGTACTCCAGCTCGGTCCAGTCTGGAAAGTAGTTCATGATCGATATATCCGAGCCTGTCGCGCCTGTCCAAGGGGCTGCAAGCCCGGATACGGATCCGGAAAGATCCTCTTCCCAGTCCGGCAACTGGTTGTAAATCCTGGGCTCAACCAGAAGCCCGCCGGCAAGCGGTATCATGTCACTCCTGGGCATGAACTCGTTGCTGAAAGTGCCCCTGCCGCGAAAAAGTACTTTCTGAACCACATCGGAACCGTTTTCCACAGCTGCGCTGATTTCTGCATATCCTGCCGGATCCAGCCTGACCAGCACCCGGAAACTCATTCCAGGTCTGGAGGGCCATGATGTTCTTGCCACGACTTGACCGTCGTCCAGTTTAAGGCTGTAAGTCTGTTTCGGCAGATCCGAGTTCCACACCACAGGCGGCCCTGCGTCGATAAAGGATCGGGCAAGGTTCCTCGGGCGGTCACCTTCAGATCGGCTCCAGATAGTGGTAGCGGCTCCCTTTCGGGCTACGCTTAATGCGATATCATTGCCGACTATCACAGCAGCCCTCCGTGTGTCCAGCACAACCGGATCACCGGAATGAAAACCTGCGACCAGTATTACCGTTTCCATGTAACCCGCTGCTCCTAGCCGCACCGAAAGTGTATGAATACCCCGGTCCATGTTAGGCAGTTCAACGCTGCAGCTCTGGTAGATATCTGATGACAGGGTAACTTCTTTTTCACAGAATTCCCCATCATCAATGGCGTATCGGAGCAGCACGGCGGACGCTTGCGCAAGTACCTTCAGGTCCAGTTCCAGCTTCTTTGCACCAGGTACGATGAACCTGATAGGCTCCGAATGCAGAGCAACCTCTGCAGCTCCGTTCACACCGATACCAAGCTCAAGCTCCGGACTTTCGATCCTGACTTTAATGCAGTCAGCCGGTTCGTAGGGCGATTTGGAGGTTCTGACCGGCAGCGGTGTAACAAGAGTGGTACCAGACTCAGTTTCAGTACAGTCGATGGAACTGCCGCAATCCACGCTGATATTTCCCGTATGGTACCCGGAGCCGGATAAGGTTACCTTGCGGGATCGACCTACAAAGTATTCCCTGCCCGAATCAACAGATAATCCGGCACTGAAACCGGGGTACTCCACCCGCGAAAGCATACGTCCGCTCTTATCGAACTCCGCTGTGAACTTCTTATCATTCCTGCGGAATACATATGTGAATATCTCCCTTCCGGATTCGGTCTTCTCCACATCCTGTTCAACGAGAAGCGCTCTCTCAAAACAGTTGTACCAGTCCTCTCCCTCCAGGAAGTCAAGGAACTCCTTCATTCCAAGCAGGAAAGGCATGTAGTTCTGCATGTACACCATAGTCTCCGGCACCCAGAAGTAACCCGCCTTCTTGTAAAGCGGCACGGCTTTCATGTTGGCGGGCCAGGTATGCAGATCGATTCGGCTCATGCCGAATTCAACAGACCTGGATACCGAGTCCAGCAGCATTGCTTTACCGATTCCCCTGCCATGCATGTCTGGAACAACGTTTATTATGTCCACGTAGGAAGCGTTGGGCTCTCCACCGTAAGGACTCGTCCTGCAGAGACCTACAACCCTCTCTTCTAATAGCGCCAGCACGGTGAAAAGCCTTCCAGAGCTTTTCTCCTCCCGCGCAACACTGGCAGCGGTGATCGCAGACGCTCCGAAGAAACCGGGCGGCCAGCCGGACAAACTTTCATTCCACATGCGGACAAGTCCGTCCGCATCGGAATCGCGATAATCACGATAGACAATTAAAGGATTCATATAACCTCCAAATAATACACTGGTATAAATATAAATTCATAAAAAGAACCGACAGAGGCACCCACCCAGGGTACAACGCGTCTCAGACGCTGCGCGGTCTTCCTGCCTTACCTGCTGTGATGTGGAATTTCTGAAAGAAGGCGGCTAGTAAGCCCGGCACCCCTGCCGGTTAACGTTACGCTGAACCATTACTACCTCCTTCCTTGATGCCGATTGAGCATCGGCGGTTGATCGAACTGCGACAGTCGCAGACGGCAATATACAAATGCTTTCAGATAAATGACAAACCTGGGGGCAGATCAGTGAGCAGTCTGGAGACCAATTTCATGTTTCCCGGGGATGCGGCGAACAACGAAGAAAGTTACGATGGCAACAAGCCCTGCAAATGCGAACACTGCCCATGGAGCGATCGTCACCCACAGAATTCCGCCGATCAGAGGAACGATCATAGAAACTGCATGATCGAGTGTTCCGCCAAGTCCCATCGTCGGGATCATATCGTTCTTATCATGAACAATGCTAGATAGATATGTGGTCCTGGCCATCGCCAGGCTGAAAAGAAGTTCATCCATAATGAAGAATGAATACAGAAGAAGCAGAGCTAATCCGGGTTGAAACAGATTCGGTACAACAGCATACCCGGTGCACAGCAGCACGATAAGTACAGCATCGATCATCAGTATCGTTCTCTCTCCGAACCTGTCTATCATATTGCCGAAAAAGGGTTTGATGAACAATCCCAGTAAAGCGCTGATACCCATGACAAGGGCAAGATCAGGTGCGGTCTGAGCGAAGAGGCTCACCAGCATCCACGGAGCAAAAGTCAGGAATATCTGTTTCCTAGCTCCGAAAAGCATGCAGAGCAGATAGTAGAGTCTGTATTCCTTTCGATACAGGAACCGCTTCATTTTTTTCGCAGATACCTTCTTCTCTTTCCTCTCGGGAAGCATGAATGAGAATATCGCGCCAATAACCATGATCACTGCTGCAAATATCCAGACCGCTTTAAAATCCGCATGTAAATACTCCATCAGCAGCCATACAGCACCTGTACCGAGTATCAGACCTACGGACCGGTATGCACCGATTCGTCCCAGGATCCAGCCTCTCCGGTCAACCCCGGCAAGATCGATCGCTGCAGTATCACGAAGCGGCATGAATGCATGGGTCGCCGTCGACCACAGAACCATGAAAATGATAAATGTCGGAAGAGTATTTACCAGGAACGCCAGCCCGATAAAAGCTGCTATTCCAATAAGGAATATCCCTCCGAACGCATTATGCCTCCGCATGGAAACAAGAACCCCTGTGATGAACACAAGCAGAAACCCCGGAAGTTCCCGAGGTATTTCAAGCGCCCCCCGGACATCGCCATCAATACCGATGTGGTTCTTCAGATAATCGGGCATCACCGATGAGAAGATTGCCCCGGCGCAGGCCATGATCGCTACGATAATGAGAAGTCTGACCAGTGATGGCTTAATGATGGCCTCCTTTGTATCCAGGGAAGATACGACGCTGCGAAAAAAGATCAATAACCCTGCTTAAGATCTATTCTGTTCGGCACAGGTTCACCGGCGGCATACAGGTTCAGGAACTCCGCCAGATGAATCATACGCTGTCTCTCGAGTTCCTCATGGTTGAATGCTCCTCCCATATGCGGTGACATCACGATGTTATCGAGTGTACCGAATGGGCAGGAAGAAGGCGGAGTATCAGATACCGTCTCCTTACCGGAAGGGTATTCGTACCACACATCAATTCCAGCCGCTCCGATCAGGTTATTGCGCAGATGATGGTAAAGGGATTCCTCATCGATGAGATGCGCTCTGCCGACATTCACCACGATCGACCGACCATGAAGCAGATCAAGCTCACGATCTCCGATAATGCCATTCGTACAGGGAGTCAGCGGAAGCGCTACTATAAGTATATCCGTCTTCTCAAGCAGTTCATGAAGCATGTCGGCTGCAAAAAGAGATACACCATCTTCCGAAACAGGCTCAGATGGCTTGCGCTGTATTCCGGTAATTTTCGCACCCATGGCCCTGCACACCGCTCCCACGCGACTGCCTACATGACCGTACCCGAGGATCAGAACTCTGCTCCCGTCAATAAGGACAGCTCTATCCTGATTGTATCTCCAGCTCCAGTCGTTATTCCGGAGTGATCGATCAGCCGGAATAAGCAGCCTTGCGGCAGCCATCATTAGCGCAATAGCCATCTCCGATGCAGAAGTAGCGTTATGATGAATATTATGTACATGTATTGCAGGAAACTTCTTCAACAGATCACCGGTTGCTTCAGGTAGCCCGGCCCATGGAATGACAAGAACTTTGATACTGGAAACTCTCCTGAGGAGGGCCTCGTCCGGTCTGCCGGAGATCAATACCTCACAATCATCCACACCATCTTCTTCGGTAAAAAGCTGCAGGGAGGGATCCAG
>CAZUYF010000151.1:0-5150 GCA_964624675.1 uncultured bacterium | reverse complement strand
GACAGTACTAGCGGTATTATCTGTCCCCTCTACGAACGGCGAAGGCCCTGTTTCCGCCGCTCTCCGCCCAGAGGCTTGCGGTCATCCAGTCCGTATCAGTTTCGGGTAGCGAAATTGGATGATATTGGGTCGGATATGCTGTTTTGGGTTATTTTGATGAAATGGTGCAAATCCAGTTTCCTTATGTTTTCTCGAATAATATCTAAGGATTTACGTCTTTGGTAAAGTAAGATACACACGTATAAAAAACCGGCGCGGGACAGATCAGTCAGTCATTTCCAGCAGATTCATTGCGTATTCCAGCACGGGGTCAACTCCTGCAGCAAAATCAGCTTCTGTGGCCTCCACGGAGATATCGGGAGCCACACCGGCATTCTCCACCCACTGATACTGATAAGTGAGCAATGTGGAATAGCCTATTGGTACCAGCCATGGTTCATCAGCGGATTCAGTATACACATACACAATATTAACTGCAGTACTGCTGCCTGCAGTGGTGTCGCCAATCAGAACAGTATTCGGAAAGTACTCCATGTTGGCTGCCATATCCTCCGCAGCCTGTGTGCAACCACCTCCGGTAAGCAGATACACAGTCCCTAAGTACTGATTGGGGCCGGCAGGGTCGATAGCAGGGTGGAAATCACTGTACTGATCGTATTTCGGCCCGATCCTGTATCGGTAAACAGCCCCAACTTGGGGAAATTCAAGGAATCTGCTCATGGTCAGAGGATTGAACCAGCTATAATATCTGGTTCCGACGGGATTCATTCGCACATCCAGGATCACTGCAGGAACATCATGAAGAATGCACTGAGCAATGAATTCATCCAGTGCGGTCACTGCAGCCGTGTTTTCCATGCATGACAGGGTATCAAAATACGCATATGGCAGTATCTGTGGATCACACCATCCAAAACCTCCTTCGTAACCCGCATACCCGTTTGGTTCCAGATAGTTCTCCAGAAGAACAGACATATCCACATTGCTCTGATACTCCCTAACACAGGTATGGATGGTATCTCCGTCAGGAGAGATGAGGAACAGAGCAGGGTCTTCCAGTTCTGCAAGCATATCTCCAATCAGCATCATCATCTCTTCACCAGACTGAACCTGTTCTGCCAGCGGATAATAGTCCTGAGCAACATCAATCCAGTTAATGTCCTTGTATGTAAACAGGGGATAATCTGACTCATAGCCTTCCCATATATCTATAAAAGAACTGATATCGTACTCCGGTCCGGTAACTGTTCCCGGATTATGAAGACAACCGGTGTACACCAATTCTGAGAGAAGAAGCATCAGAAATATTCTTTTCACAATTCACTTCCAATCAGACAGACTTGCCACCATGGGTACCAATGAGGCAGGCGGTATTTTCTGCGGCGCTGAACACCGTCACAGTAACCGGAAGGAGCCGGGTTGCATACATTTTACTGATATGTAAGAACATAAACTTCTCCTGAACCTGAAACCTCAATGTCCAGAGGATTACCGGGAACTTCCACTTGATGGTAAATTCCGAAGTTCTCACCGGTATGGTAAATGGACAAAGTGCTGGTTCCGCTGTAATCGCTGGAGAGAACATAAAAAGTGGATGAATCCATTCCTGCCTCAGACATGAAATAACTGCCGTTAATAGGGACAGCGTTGTAGAACCGGGGGGGAGGCACAATGAGGGGGTTGTCTGTGTACACCCAGATTCCACCTATCATTGGATCGGAATCGCTGTATACGGTAACGAAATTTGAATCTCCGGGAATTGAGGAAAGGCAGTTACACGAGCCGAAGAAATTCTTGATAAACGCACTTCTCAGGTTTCCAGGCCCCAGGGCTGAAAGTCTGAAAAACCCTCTTGATGTTCCTACAAGAAGGGAATCAGGATAGATGCTTGCCTCAATGGCTCTGATGGCAGTAACTTCGGAGTATTTCAATGACCCGCAGAGTCCGTTGGTTCCAAGGTGTACCTGATGAATTTCATTTTCCACACCATCTACAACCCATAAATAGCCGGGAGAGCCGGTTGTAACCTCGAGAAGCGTCGGCAAAGCACAGACACTGAACTGGTCTGTCACTTCACAGCCGGGGAGACTCACCTCAAGAATGTTCCCTGTTGAGCCGGCAACATAGATGGAGTTTCTTAAGGGATTGTAAACCACTTCACCATATCCTACAGATGATGCTGCACCAATCATTGTCTCTTCCATCAGATTCCGTGTAACTGTGTCGTAGCTTCTAATATACCCATCTGTTCCTGTGAAATAAACATGGTCATTTAAAATGAACATACTCTTTGCCAATTCAGGGGTTGGAAAAGATCCCAGATAGGTCAGATCATCAGGGTCGTACAGGTTCACTCCGGCTGTAACCGTGAGTGAATACTCAGTTATATCTGTGCAGCTCATACAGAATAGAACAAGGGCGGCTGCCAGAGTTGAAGATGCTCTTACCATGACAGCACCGCCGAGAAAAGAAACTGCCTCGCCGGCGACCATGCTCTTGGATTACCTTCTTCTCCGGCAGGGTCACCGGAGGAATGGAACAGAGCCGTATCATAGATATGCAATACATTCATTCTGTTGAAAACATTGTAGATACTGACCAGGAATTCAAGATTACCATAACCCAAACTAAAGCCCCTTGAAACGGTGATGTCTGTCTGCATTGTTTCCGGTCTTCTTTCCGTGTTGGTATCCACAAGCTGTGCAGATTCCACCGGCAGAGTGTACGGCATTCCGCTTCCATACTTCCATGAAACGGCAATGGATGAGTTCTCAAACGGATGGAAACCTGCGAAAACAGGACCCTGTGACTGAAATGAGGTCACTTCAATTGAAGCACCGGCCTGATGAGTCTGATCCCAGTCAAGGTAGTTATCCTCTCTTGATATGTAGAAAACACCGTACTGGGAGTAATTGTACCTTTCAAGCATGGACGAATAGCGCCCCTTTGCTATGGAAAGAGAATAGAAGACTTGACCGGAAAGATTACTTCCCGCCATTCTGGAGAGGGAGGTTTCAAGGCCTCTGACAGTCCCGTGGCTGTCATCGTTGTTGAATATATAGTACTGCCCCTGGTTATTATTCTCAGTACTTACAAGCCCGGTTATATCCTTGTTGTAGAATGAAAGCGCAAAGTCGGTGTACCTGTCAATTTCCTGCCGGATTCCCACCTCGAACAGCGTAGTTAGTTCCGGGTCCAGATCGGGATTGCCGACAATCACTCTGTTTGCTCCTGTGTTGTACGTTGTCTGCAGGTAAAGGCTGTTCATGGCCGGCATCTGGAAATACTGCCCGTATGTGGCAAAAAACAGGGATCTCTCACTGAAGGGAACAGAGAAGCTCAGCCTGGGGCTTACATGGATCTTGGGATCTACCTCAATACCCCCGTCCTCTTCAAGTGAGAATATGCTGGTATTGGCATCAAAATAATCTGCTCTCACTCCGAGAGTTGAGATAACACCTCCGGAAAACCTGTAGCTTCCCTGGGCAAAAACAGCAGCACTGTGTGGATAAGCATCCCATAAGGATATGTAAGCATTGCCTGGTGAGAGATAGTATACATTGTTCTGATACAGGTCATAGTAATTCCCTGATATCCCGATTTTCAGTCTTGTTCTGGGATTGGGGTTAACATCAATACCTGCAACCGCAGTCGTAACAGTTGCTTTTGAATCATGCCAGACATTTCTGTGAACTCCGTTGTAGAAAAAGCCCAGTGTATCCTCTATAAGAACCGGCGGAGAGTATTGAGTTAGCCAGAAGATGGGGTTGGTTCCTTCCCCCACAAAACCGCCTGATTCGTCATATAGGCGATTCCTGTTCTGATAGTGAACAGTACCTGCAGTGAAGTTGATGCTGGTTTTATCACCGATAAGATGAGAGAAGTTCAGTATGAAGCCGCCGGTCTCGCTGAACATTGCCGGAATGGCATAATCCTGCTCTAGAGGCGGATAGAGCTGACCTTCTGCAAATGACAGTTCGTTATAGTGAGCCCATGCCCACTGATTCCATCCGTGTTCCCTGTATGAACCAAACGAACTCAGGGAGACTACTGTTCTGGGTTCGGGTTTGTATGTCAGTTTCATAATGGCGGAGCCGTCATTAAGCCAGTTGTAAGACCAGTTGCCTCGTGTATCCGTGTTGTCCTTACCGCTTGCAGAAAACTGGCCTGACATGCTTACAGTCATTTTTCCAGGGAGGTTTACTCCGATGGAAGGTAGCAGGGATTCAGTGAAGGGCTCAGGTCCGGAAAGGAACAGTTCCACATTCTGAAAGCCTGTTCTGCATTGATCAATATCAATGCTTTCCATGAATATTTGCTCACATGAGGAAAGCATACCGGAGGTCATGTCGCCCACTCGTCCTGTCAGAACTGCTTCAAATCTTTCACCACCCTCATTACCGATAAGTTCCACAACACCGGATAGAGTATTTCCGTATTCGATACTGAGACCTCCGGTCATCAGTGTTGCCCCGGAAAGGGCGGACATGGGAACATCGAAGTTGAACCTGTTGTCCATGGGAGAGCGAAGTGATATACCGTCAAGTACATAGTCAATCTCACCTGCCCTGCCGCCCCGGACATGAAGCTCACCCTCCTGTTGGACCACTCCCGGTTGGGTGGCCACAACATCCATGATCTTGTTGGCTGTCATTGTTCTTAATTCTGAAAGATCAAGCTGGTAAGTTGTAGCAGGCACATCCCTGAGTATATATGATCTGGATTCAATAACTCTAATAACTGTACTTCCGCTGGCATCCTCGGCAAGTTCAAAATCTATCCGGCTGGTGTTATCACTCTGTACAGTAACACCCTCTACTCTTGAAGTGGCTCTTCCGATCATTCGTGCAATAACCGTGTATTCACCGGGATTGAGAGCCGGAATCACGTACTCTCCCTGAGAGCTGGTCATTGCTCCATACTGAGTACCTTCAATGGTTACGGTTGCGCCAACCAGCGGATTTCCATCCTGGTCCTCAACAACCCCGCTAATGATCCCGGTTGTTGTTGCAAACGCCGATGATAGAACACAAAAGAGAAGAGTTGAAAGCTTTACCATTGTACCACACCTCCCAGCTTAATCTTTTCTTCTTTCATGTGCAAATGCTCTCTTCTTGTTCCTGTACTGTTTCCCGGTTATCTCCATGCCC
>CAZUYF010000150.1:0-5181 GCA_964624675.1 uncultured bacterium | reverse complement strand
AATTCTATCGATGTATCACTTATCGTTGCCAGATTCCTCAGTGTAAGGCTGACGAGCATATTAACCCCTTACTCCCCAGCCAAGCTTCAAGCCCAGCCTGCTGTAATAATCGGGTTCATCGTAGAATCTGACGCTCATACATGATCCCAGACCTCTGGTTACCTTCAGAACCTCGCCGGACCTCAAAGTTCCAGAGGGAGAACCGTCCGCGGAAACCACCGGGCCGGTACTTCTGAGGTCACGTATCTCTACCGAAATAACGCTGTCATTGGATACAACAAGCGGTCTGAGCGAAAGTGAATGAGGACATATTGGAACAACCAGGATAGCCGGCACTCCCGGATCCAGTATCGGGCCTCCGCATGAAAGACTGTATGCGGTAGATCCGAAAGGTGTTGAGATGATGAGCCCGTCACCGGCCATATGAGCGACTTCAGTATTGTTGATGTAGAGATTGAAATGCAGTATCCCACCGATCATTGAACGGTTTATGCTGAAATCATTGATAGCTGTAATGACTTGCTCTGAGGGAAATTCAGCACTGAGCACATGGGTTGTATCTATGTAATAATTGCCTTCAGATATCCTCGTTATTGCCTCCCTGATACCGGTCTTTTCGGCACTGGCGAGAAATCCGAGATGGCCGGCATTCACGCCGAGTACGGGAGTATTCAACTCCCTGAAATACCCCATTCCGCGAAGAATCGTGCCATCACCGCCCAGAATTATCGCCATATCGCAATTGTCATTTTCCTGGATATCGAAATCTCTCAGATGATCAGCGGATGGAGCTGCCGAGCTGAGGGAGATATCGTACTTTTCGCAGTACGAAATAAGGCTCTTTATCAAACCAGCATAGGGTGGATTGAACCTGTCGACGTAAAGACAGAGTCTTCTGACAACTGCGGGGTCATGAACCAAGAAAATCACCGATCCTTTCGGCGAGAGCTTCGGGATCAAGGCCCATGCGCTGCATGAGTTCATCCCTTGATGCGTGGGGCTGAAATTCATCGGGAATGCCTATTTCAAGTACAGATTCACAGTGTAAATGTGAACTGATATAGGAACCGAATCCTCCAGTCACGCTTCCATCTTCAATGGTTACCACCCGGCCGCATGCCTCCGCCAGTGATCTGATCTCTGTAATCGGTGCTGGTTTCAGCCAGATTGGATCATAGACAGCGGCGGAAATGTTTCGCCGGGCAAGGATATCAGCAGCTTCGAGCGCGACGAGAGCCATAATACCAACACCGATGATAAGGACATCATGGCCTTCCATGAGAAGCTGACCGCTGCCGGGTTCAACACTCTCGGGATCCCGGGATTGGCCCGTCGGTTCTTCTCCCCTTGGATATCTTATCGCGGTGGGGTTCTCTTTGAATTGAACCGCTCTTCTCAGAAGCATTTCAAGCATGGAGCAGTTCCTGGGCGCTGCTATCCTGATATTCGGCAGGGGAAGGAGCATGGAAATATCAAAAACACCGTGATGTGTGGGACCATCTTCCCCGACGACTCCGCCCCTGTCCAGAGCCAGAATAACCGGAGCACTCTGCAGCGCTGCATCGTGTATCACCTGATCAAGTGCCCTCTGCAGGAACGTGCTGTAAATGGCGATCACCGGTCTGAGGCCGCCGAAGGCAAGTCCGCATGCAAGAGTAATGGCATGCTGTTCGGCGATTCCGACATCGAAAAATCTGTCGGGAAATTCTGCAGCGAACCTGTCCAGTCCGGTTCCATCGGGCATTCCGGCCGTTATTGCCACAATACTGTCATCTTCCTTCCCGATTTCAACCATGATCCTTGAGAATGCAGCGGTGAAGGTCTCCCTTTTTCTGCTTCTGCCACCCGAGCCGGATACACCGTGATATCCTGTAGAATCAAGCTCGGCTGGTTCAAACCCCTTGCCCTTTTTAGTTATAACATGAAGCAGCACCGGACCGGTAATCTCAGATACCCTTTGCAGAACACCTGTTATAGCAGCAAGATCGTTCCCGGGAACCGGGCCGATGTAACGGACGCCAAAATCGTCAAACAGTGTATCAGGTGTAACAAGAGTCTTCTTCAATCCCGAGGTCACTGCATGAGCAGCATCTCTCACCCTTTCACCCAGAGAAGGTATCTTGCCGAGGGCATTCCATACATCCTTCTTGATCCTGTTGTACCTCGGGTCTGTGATCAGACGAGTCAGGTGGTGGGAGATAGCTCCGACATTAGGGGAAATGGACATTTCGTTATCGTTGAGGATGATGAGCATATCCGTACCAGTATTCCCCAGGTGATTAAGGCCTTCAAGGGCCATGCCGCCACCCATGGCACCATCACCGATAATAGCAACAACTTTGTAGTCCTCACCTTTTATATCCCTGGCGAGTGCATAACCCAGTGCGGCAGATATGGAGGTGGAACTGTGTCCTGTTCCAAAGGCATCACAGGGACTTTCATCCCTCCTTGGAAAACCGCTCAAACCGCCGGACTGACGGATGGTGTGAAAACGATCTGCTCTTCCTGTCAGCAACTTCCATGGATAACACTGATGACCAACATCCCAGATGATCCTGTCATCCGGGGGTGAATAAACGGAAAGCAGTGCTACTGTGATTTCCACAACACCAAGACTGGAAGCCAGGTGTCCTCCTGTGCTGTGTATGACTTCGATGATCCTGTTTCTTATCTCATCGACAAGAGCAAGTCTTTCCTCAAGACTCAACTCCGATACATTCTGAGGGAGATTGATTTTTTCAAGTATGGACATTTCTATTTTCTCCTGAGTGGAAGGTAGAGGGCGAGAGCGGCGACCTTTCCCCAGTCTCCCCTGATATCCATCAATCTCGCTGCGATATCGGCAGCCAATTTCTCAGCTTCCGCTGCGGCTGCAGGAAGTCCCATGATGGAAACTGGATTACACTTGCCCTGCCCGGTATCCTTAGAGACTTCCTTACCCATTTCTTCTGCGCTTCCGCATAGATCAAGAATATCATCGGTCAGCTGAAAAAGAAAACCCAGTCTGTCACCTTCGACCGATATAGCCTCAATTACATCATCATCCCCTCCGCCCGAAATGGCTCCCAGCTCAAGAGAGATCCTTATCATGGCAGCGGTCTTACCGAGCATCATAGTGCGTATCCAGTCTGCACCTGCATCTTCAATGTGATACATATCCATATACTGGCCTCCGACAAGGTATCCCGGACCAGCTGCGCCTGCAAGCCGCTCGACCATCAGTGCAACCCTGCCGGGTCCCAGAGGTGTATCGAGGAGTTCTCCAAAGGCTTCAATGAGAAGAAGATCACCGGCAAGCAGGGCCTGGCTTTCTCCAGACCTGATATGAAGAGCAGGTTTTCCCCGTCTTACATCATCATCATCCATCGCGGGAAGATCATCATGAATGAGTGAGTACGTATGTATCATTTCGACTGCGCAGGCTGCCTTCAGCGAGAAATCGGGATCACCACCAACAGCGGTGCAGGCAGAAAGGACAAGGAAAGGCCTCACCCGTTTCCCGCCGGACTCAAGGGAATACAGCGCTAAGGATGGAAGGCGGGAGATGGAATCCTGACGCATGGAAATGCTCTGAAGACCATTCTCGACCCATGATGCCGCTGCTGAAAGTTCTTCGCGGAGGTTTACAAGATCAGGCTTTCTCATTGATAAGACTCAGGCTTTCCACTTTCAACTTGCTGTTCAGTACAATTTCAAGGCCATTCACGTGCGTGTTGCCCTCGGCTACCTTCAGCCGTGTGTGTCTGCCGGTAAGGAAGCGAATTCTTGCTTCCTCCGAAGCCATACCGATAATTCCGGACATCGAACCGCACATTCCCAGGTCAGTGATGTAGGCAGTGCCCCCTGGGAGCACTCTTGCATCGGCAGTCAGAACATGCGTATGAGTACCTGCCACTAATGATACCCTTCCGTCAAGATGCCGGGCAATAGCCTGTTTCTCGCTTGTGGCTTCAGCATGCATGTCAACTAGAATCACATCTGCAGCATTGTTTCTGATGATATTGTCCGCTATTCTGAAAGGACAGTCAAGTGCCAAGGGTATGAACAGCCTTCCCTGAAGATTCATAACCATTATCCTGATATCCTGATGTTTCACTACGATGAAACCGCTACCGGGATTACCTGGAGGATAATTGGCAGGCCGGAGTACGGGACAGTTAACTTCATCGATGTATTCAAGAATGTCCGTATGGTGCCAGATATGGTTGCCGGACGTGATGATAGTAACTCCGGCGTCCAGAAGCTGAAGAGCTATATTCCTGGTAAGTCCAAATCCTCCTGCGGCATTCTCGGCGTTGACAACAACAAAATCGTAATCGTGTTTCTTCAGATAGGAGATAACTGCAGTACGTCCGGGTCTTCCGACCACATCACCGAGAAGAAGTATTTTCATGTCAGTGCGCAGTTTCAGAAGCGCGCGTTTCGCGGATAACGGTGACCTTTATCTGACCGGGATATTGCATATCACTCTCAATCTTCCTGGCCACCATCCTGGCAAGTTCGGCTGCGGCATCATCATCAACAGTTTCCGGCCTGACTGCAATCCTCAGTTCTCTGCCTGCCTGTATGGCATAGGATTTCTTAACACCGTCGAACGAATCGGCTATGGATTCCAGTTTGTGCAGTCTTCTGACATACAACTCCAGCGTTTCTCTTCTTGCCCCAGGACGAGCGGAGCTTACGGAATCTGCTGCCTGAATAATGATGCCGTAAAGGGAATCACAATCTATCTCTTCATGGTGAGCGCCAATGGCGTTGCATACTAAGGGTGATTCCTCATATCTCTGTGCAAGTTCCATACCAACTATCGCATGGGAACCCTCTATATCCTGATCGGTCGCTTTGCCGATATCGTGAAGAAGTCCGATCCTTCTCGCAAGAGCTGCATCGAGTTTCAGTTCGGACGCAAGTAGCCCGCAGATATGGGCGGTTTCAAGGGAGTGCTGGTACATGTTCTGACCGTAGCTCGTTCTGTAACGAAGTCTTCCAAGATGCCTGATAAGCTGCTGGTGCAGGCCTGATACGTTAGCATCCAGTGCCAGCTGATTGCCCAGTTTCCTTATTTTCTTCTCCATCTCCGAGGTTACCTTGGCCACGGTGGATTCAATTCTTCCGGGGTGTATTCGGCCGTCATCCAGCAGTTTTTCCAGGGATTGTCTTGCTATCTCCCTGCGAACGGGA
>CAZUYF010000149.1:0-5186 GCA_964624675.1 uncultured bacterium | reverse complement strand
GGTACCATCAAGTATTCAGATGCTTCAGATGGAAGTTCCTTTCAGGGTATCCATTTCGAGACACGTATATAAGGGTGTTACACCTTACCGAGCGGCATGATATAGAGTGGCACTTCTGTCCTGGTCATCCGGATCACCTGCTTTAAAGCCATATCGCTGAAGGATCCGATGGCGCACGTCCCGATCTTTAAGGCGTAAGCCTGAAGGTATACATTTTCGGCAGAATGACCTAGATCCATGCACACGTAACGTTCCCGGCCGCGATCTCCGTATCTCTCGGTACACCTTTCGAAAACAGCCGAATACACAATAGCCGCTGCCGCAGTCTCGAAATGGATCTGATCGAACGCCGCATTGCGCAATTCCTCCCAGCAATCCTCGTCTGATATGCGCACGAGCTCATGGGTCTCGGATTTGTACCAGTAGATCCCAGGATCGAGATCAGTCACGTTTCGAGCCACCAGATACAGCTCCAGAGGGTACAATGCCCCGGCCGAAGGAGCTGTTCTGAGACGGCCACGCAGAAAGTCCGGCGCGTTCTCGACCTGGCAGTTCAGCCCATAGGCAGACCACAGGAGCTGCGAAACCTCGGCGATGGTCAATGGTGAGTCCTCATAGAAACGAACGGATCGCCGATTCTGCATGGCCTCCTCCACTGACACATCACTTGATAACCGGGGCTGAGGTAATACAACCACCGGACCCTCAGGATGATTTTCCGGTAATGAAGCCAAAAGGGAGTCCACTCTGGTATCCATCGCTGCAAGCAAAGTATACCAACGGCTATCTGATTGGAGATTAACTAGATCCAGGTCTTCCTCAAGCCACTGTTTTTCGATAAGATTGCTATTGACAGCTATTTCGAGATAAATGAACGCCAGATCGGAATTCTCGCAAAGGGCGGCTGCACAAGCAGCGTTATAGAAATCAAAGGTATTGCCGTCTTCGGTCTGAAAAGCTTGCTGGTACAGTTCAAGTGCAGCTTGATTATCCGAGGCCAACAGCTTGTTTGAGGCTTCCATTACGAGCTGGTCATAATCCTGAGCAAATACAGCCGTAGAAAAGCAAGAGACCAGAACGAATATAGAAAGCACTTTTTTCATCATCGAAATTCCTCCTTTTCACATCAGCAAGTATCTTAAAAAATACTTACAAATATATATACAAGTTATATTAGTTTAGATTGAAATTGACGATACAGGAAAACTTAGCATTTATTCTTCATAAAGGCACAGGAGGATAGCAATCGCTGCAAAGTACCGGGAAACCGGCAGGAACCGGTTTCCATTATTCATCTTAATTCTACTGCTGTATGCTGGTTTGGCAACGGCTTACGTTGGTCCGGGAGCTGGTTTCGGGATAGTCACCTCCTTCCTCGTGTTCCTTAACGCCATCTTCGTTTCATTCTTATCAGCACTCATCTGGCCGGTAACCGTCTTGCTGAAGCTGTGGAGGAGAAGAAGAAGAGAGCATGCAAGAACCGCGAAAAGGGTTGTAATTCTTGGGCTTGATGGTCTTTCTCCTGATATAGCAGAGAAAATGATGGCAGATGGTGAAATGCCTGTCCTTAAAAAACTTCGCGATGAGGGTACATTTTCCAGGCTCTCCACAACATGCCCCGGTATTTCACCGGTTGCATGGTCTTCTTTTCAGACGGGCGTCAATCCGGGGAAACACGGTATCTTCGACTTTCTGGCACCGGACAGGAAGAGGTATCTTGCTAAGCTTTCATCGGTTCAAAGCGGAACAGCTCCGTCAGAAGCCGGTCTCGGACCGTTCAGAAGAACTTCCATGAAACCATTCGTTAAGCTGCTTCGAAAAAGCCAACCCTTCTGGAGTCTTCTGAAAAGATACGGTATCAGATCCGCAGTCCTCAGGGTTCCCATAACGTATCCCCCCGAACCGCTCGATGGTCACCTGCTCAGCGGAATGTGCGTTCCCGACCTGCGCGGCACACAGGGCAGCTACACAATATTCACGGAAGATGAACCTCAAGAAGCAGTTACAGGCGGTATATGGCGAAGACTTCAGAAACTGGATGAGAACAGGTGGAGTGCTGAACTGCCCGGTCCCCAAAACGTTGATGGTGAATATGCTGCTGTAACAATTAAGCTTGATATTTCGGGAGAGTCAGCTGTCCTTATTATCGACAAAGGAAAACTGAAACTTAAGAAAGGTCTTCTTTCGGACTGGTTTGAACTGCGTTTCCGATCGGGTAGAAGCAAAGTACGGGGTATATCGAAATTCTGTTTAACGGAAGACAGTAATGGAAAACCGCTCCTTTACTCGACTGCGTTACATGTTGATCCCTATTACCCTTCTGTTCCGATTTCCCACCCGGTTCATTATTCAAGGTATTTGGCCGGTCTGTACGGACCCTTCGCGACGCTGGGGCTGGCTGAGGATACGTGGGCCCTGAACAACGGGGCGGTTTCGGAAGAGACGTTCCTGGAACAGGCCTGGTCCATTTATGAAGAAAGAAAGAAGATGTTCTTCGATGCACTGGAACGAACACATGACGGCCTTATCGTTTGCGTCTTTGATACTTCAGATAGAATACAGCATATGTTCTGGGGTAACGGTTCGGCGCAAGGTTCCCCCATCAATGAAATGTATGCGAGAATGGATTCACTCATTGGGGAGACAGCTGAGAAGCTTGGGACGAAGGACATGCTGATAGTGATGTCCGATCACGGTTTTACATCTTTTCATACATGTATCGATTTTAATAGATGGCTTCTGGAGAACGATTATCTTTTCCTTGAAGATGGTGTTGAAACGGTTGACACATCGTTCAGAGGTGTTGACTGGTCAAGAACCAGAGCGTGGTCCATGGGGCTGGCGGGTATAATGCTGAACCTCAGAGGTCGGGAGGGAAAAGGCATAGTAGAACCCGGTAAAGAGGCTCTTTCGCTCCTTGAAGAGATATCAGGTAAGCTTCTGAAACTTGAGAATACTAACGGTGAAAAGGTTATCAGCTCTGTTTACCAGTCAAAGAGTGTTTACACCGGCCCATACGTATCACTCGGACCTGATCTTGTAATCGGCACCGAGAGAGGTTACAGATCCGGCTGGAGCAGTGTTACTGGCGGTATCGGAAAAGAAGTTCTCTACCGGAACGAAAGACGCTGGAATGGTGATCACTGTCACGATCACAGGCTTGTTCCTGGTACGTTCGCTTCAAATGTGAAACTGAATACTGAAAATGCGACGATCCTTGATATCGCTCCAACTGTGCTGAGGGCTCTTGGTGTTGCTGCTCCGGGGTATATGGAAGGTAAATCGCTTATTCGGGAAGGTGCGAAACAATGAAGAGAAGGGAATTCCTGAAGATTGCCGGCCTATCCCCTGCAGCTCTGTTTGCCCTGAATGCCGGATGCACCCGAACGTCGTCACCTGCAAGACGCGTCATTGTTCTTGGAATAGATGGAATGGATCCTTTCCTTCTCAACAGTTTTATACATGAAGGCGTCATGCCCAATGCGGCTATCCTGATGGCATCGGGAGGTTTGAACAGGCTGGGGACAAGCAATCCTCCGCAAAGTCCTGTTGCGTGGTCAAATTTCATAACCGGCTATGGTCCTGAAGTACACGGAATATTCGATTTCATTCACAGAGACCCATCCACCAGGAAACCCTACCTTTCAACCTCAAGGGTGATAGGCCCGGACAGGATAATAAGCATAAGCGACTGGCGTCTGCCACTATCCGGTGCAAAAGTCGAACTTCTCAGAAAGGGAGAGCCTTTCTGGAACAGCCTGACGGATGAGGGCATACCAGTGACCATGGTTAAACTCCCTGTTGATTTTCCTCCGGATAAAGGGAAAGCGAAGATACTCTCAGGACTTGGAACCCCTGATATGCGCGGAAGTCAGGGGAGTTTTACATTTTTCACAGATGATGCCAGGTCTATCACTAACAATACTTCCGGAGGAATAGTCGTAGCGGTACGCGACTACGGTGACAACTGCTACCAATGCGGGATAAAGGGTCCGGAAAATTCCATGCGCGCCGGTAATCCTTCAATGGAAGTTGAAGCTAAAGTCTGGGTTGACCGTGATGCCGATGCATTGAGAATAGATATTCAGGGTGAGAGCATTCTGCTGGCAGCCGGAGAGTGGAGCCGATGGGTAAGAATGAGATTCGATGCAATTCCTAACATCTCAAGCGTCAACGCTATCGGCAGATTCTATGTTAAGGAGATCACTCCCAAACTGAAGCTTTACCTCTCGCCTTTGAACATAGATCCACTGAATCCTGCCCTTCCGATCTCGGAACCGCAGGATTACAGCAGCAATCTCGCAAGGAACCTTGGTCCTTTCTATACTCAGGGTTTCCCGGAGGATACAAAAGCTCTTTCAAGGGGTATCCTTTCGGACGAAGAATACCTGCATCAGGCGTGGCTGGTTCTAGATGAACGGCTCGATCTTTTCCATCATGAACTCAACCGTTTCAGGGAAGGCATGCTGTTCTTCTATTTCAGCTCACTTGATCTTAACACTCACATGTTCTACAGGGTCCTTGATCCCGGTTCCCCCCTCTATTCCAGTACTGATCCCCGCTTCAAGGGCGCTGTTCGCGAACTTTACTCGCAAATTGACAGAGTTATTGGAGAGGCACTTGCAGCAAGAGATGGGAATACGGAAGTTATAGTTCTTTCTGATCATGGATTTGCGCCATTCAACAGGTCTTTTAACCTTAATACATGGCTTGCATATGAGGGGTACGCGAGCATCACATCGAGCCATGCCCGCAACCAGGATATGTTCGCAGCTATCGACTGGGCTTCTACAGCAGCTTACGGCCTCGGACTGAATTGTCTTTACATAAACAGATCCGACCGGGAGGAGAATGGAGCTGTACCGCCTGAACAGGTTTATGACCTTCTTCTGAGGTTGAAGCAGGATCTGGAGTCGGTAACGGATCCCGCCACCGGAAGGCATGTTATAGCCAATGCTTATATAACTTCAGATTTCTATCCGGGTACTCTTCCCCTTTTCGCTCCGGACATGATAATCGGTTACGCAAGGGGCTATAGATCCTCCTGGGAGACCACCCTGGGGAGTTATCCGGAGGATGTATTAACAGATAATCTTGATCCATGGAGCGGAACGCACTGCATAGACCCCGGCCTGGTCCCAGGTATCCTTCTCTCTACTGTACCTCTTTCGCTGCCCGATCCGAAT
>CAZUYF010000148.1:0-5236 GCA_964624675.1 uncultured bacterium | reverse complement strand
CGGGCAGGCTCGACATTCCAGTTAACCTGGAATCCTGTGATAACCGCAAGTACCATCGCAAGAAGCGTCATTCATTCCTTCCGACCGGGGCAGGATAGTTACCTGCCCCGTATTTTGCCAAGTCAGCTAAAATGCAAACCCCAGGCTGGCTCTGTGAACCATATCCAGCCTGTTCCAGTCTGCGTATGCATAATCGAGTGATATCGTCTTTCCACCGAGCGGAATATTGAATCCAGCTCCAGCGGTAAGACCCTCTTCGTCTGTGTTTATACGATAGCCGCCTCGAAGGGCGAACATATTGTTGTACCAGTACTCAGCACCGATTGCAAGCTGTTCGACATTGTCGTTAGGGTGGATACCATCAACTTCGACCGTCAGGAAGTGAGGACCTCTGTTGACTACATCCATGGCCATACCAAGCTTGAAAATCATTGGCATTGAGTAAGATTCGTATGTTTCCGTCGAATCGCCACCGCTGAAATACGTAGTGTAATCACCACTGGGAGTGATCTCTCCCCCGAAGTGTTGAATTGTCATACCAATACGCAGGGTTTTGAAACCCGTATCGTACAGAGTACCAATATCAACAGCGATTCCGCCGGCGGAAACATCATCCCACTGTTCCCGTACATACTTTACTGTCATTCCGGCGCTGAACCTGTCGGTGAGCATTCTGGAGAAGGAGATACCTGCCACCATGTCAGTGCATGTGAAAGTTTCTCCAGTCCCCTCAGGCTGTGTAACAGTTGTCACATCCATATCACCGGAATTCAGCATTGCGAATTGAGCAGCGAAGGTTCCCACCCCATTAACCTCATGGGATACAATACCTCCACCGTAGATTATATCTGCAAACCACTGCATACCCGTAAACTGCACTTGTGTTCCGGGTACTCTAACAAGACAGGCAGGGTTCCAGAATGCGGAGCTCGGATCGTCAGCTGTAGCTATGAAAGCTCCAGCCATTCCGGCTCCGCGTGCACCCAGTCCCAGTTTCAGGAACTGCGCACCGGAAGTACCAACTTTCGCGAAAGAGCTGGCGTCAACAGAAGTTGGAAACAGCAGGAAAACGGCGACCGCTGCTGTCAGGACAATTCCTGTATACTTCATGGTCACTCCTTTCCTACTTGATAATGGCAAACTTGCCGATTGCGTAACCATTCTCAGTCTCTACACGATAAATGTAAAGACCGGATGTTACTTCCTGCTCATTCCTGCTAACCAGATTCCAGAACGCTGTGCCTTCCTGGCCGCTAAAGCTATCGTGGGCAATGGTTATCACATGATCTCCGGCAAGTGTGTAAATGTGAATATTGCACATGGGTGGCAGATTGGTGAAAGCGATCTTGTCGAGGTATGTCTGCTCCCATGGGGCCGAACCCCTGTAGGGGTTGGGCACTACAGTGACGTTCTCTACCCAGTTGGCATTGGGTCCGCCAACCGGTATTACGGCTATAGGAGTTCCCTCTATTTCCTGTTTGTAGTTGGACTTGGTGCTTTCGACATCCGTTTCGGAATCGTATGCACATAAAACGTAGTAATAGGGGTATCCGTTAGTAACAGTATCATCCGTATACGAGAAAGTTCCAGGGTTCGCTGAACCAACCAGCGTCCAGCCGGCTGGCTCAAAGGTTGATCTGTAAACTCTGTACCCGCCCAGCGGACTGTAGGATTCAGCGTTCGAACCCCACTCAAGCTGAACTTCTCCATCACCTGCGCTATAGAAGAGGACAGGTGTAGGCGGAAGCGAGGGAACACCCCAGCCACCACTACGGTAGAAGGCATCAAGCATATCATCAGATGCCTGACGAAGCCCTGCGAGACCAAGGCCGATAACCCATCCACCTGTTACATGAAGAGAGTCTCCATCCTCAAAGTTGACAGGACCTGCTGTTAGCAGGAACCTGTAGTCAAATACCGGGTAACCAAGAGACTTCGGGTTGTTATGGACAATAGGGAAAGGTCCTGAATTTTCCGGTGCAAAGGCTAAGGGTGTGTATTCATTTCCGATCCAGTCAGATAGATACATAGGGCCGCTGTGTCTACCGTTAACATCAGGGTTCTGGCCCCACATGTAGTTGTAAGTTTCCTGATCGATACCCGGATCGCTTTCCCAGTTCCACCAGGAATGGGAAAGAGGAATCGGGTAATCGTATACATCAATGGGCCTTTCGATAGTTCCGTTAGCCTTAACGATGTAAAAATCAAGCAGCCTCCACCCGATGAAACCATTAGCTGGAGGATCCATTAAAGGCTCACCGCTGTCATCCGCGCTTGATCCCGGACTGTCGCTGTCCCACATGAAACTCATGTTTCTTGGGACAACGTGATAGACGGTATCACCTACTGTCTGCTCCCAGTGGTTCAATGGCATCCCGTTCGCGAAGGGGACAAGCCCCGCCGTGTTCACAGGAAGCCAGACTGTGTCACCGGTTGCTAACATCGTCTTGAACAGTATTGTGAAGTGGTCACTCACACCGTTCCCGTCGATATCGTTATCCGGAATCTCATCCGAACCGAGGTAGTTGTAGTAGTAGAAGATGTTCTCAGGGTCTTCCGGAGGAAGCGGATTGTCAAGGTTCTGCCGGTAGGTGTATTCGTCCTGTAAACTGGCTGTCAGGCCACCATCGAACTCGTACTCGAAGGTTGCTTCAGGATCGTTGCACCAGATGGCATGGCCATCATAGTAGACAAGGTCATCGACGGAATGATCGGTAACATCCACCGTTGCCGCATCGCAGTCAGCTCTTATGGCCATCGCGAAGCCTCCGAGAGGCACTCCTGGATTTCCATGATCGCTGAAGTGAAGAATATTGAAATCATTGGCTATGAAGCTGTTGTAACCGGGAGTTCCCCAGTCGTAGTTTTCCTGATAGACAAATATTCCTAAAGCATTGGAGTTATGATCAGGACTCCAGTCATCATAGCCGTAATGAACTTCCTCAAGGGCTATAGGTCCTGGGTTGAGCTTCTCCGCAGGATAACCGACACTGGGGCGAAACTCGTAGCCGGTGGAGAAGTCGTTGAGACTTGCCCAGAAGCTGACCGAATCTCCCCAGACGGACACCGGGCCGTAGCAGCTGCCCCAGAAATCACCTGCATAAAGGTAACCGCTACCCTCTCCGCCAGGCCATTCCATGGACGGATAGTTCTCATCAGGATCTCCCATTAAGCCCAAGTTAAAAAAGGCACTCCAAACGTTGCTGAGGTTCATAAGGGTAGCCACCACCGGCGGCCGGGACTGATCCGTCCCGGGATCCGCAGGCATTGCAGCTTCCCCCACTTGCCTAGCAAGGCCGGTACCTGTCAGTATAAATACTGCAAGTACCGTGAGTACCAGGAACCCGTATGTGTACCTAGAGTTCCTCATACTCTCTTTCACCTCCAATTCATATTCCGCGGCTGTGGGAAGATCCATCGTGGATCCTCTCCAAAGTTTCCGCGATCTATTGTAATAGTTAATATTGCATTCTCCATCGCTTTAACATCAATCACTTAGATTGAAATTAACAGTTAGTGTAGTCCAGACACCTACCGGAATACCATTATTCTGAGCAGGTGTCCACCTTGTATTCCATGCCGCTGACATAGCTGCATCGTCCAGTGAACTGACTCCGCTGGAGTTGTACAGTCTTACATCAGAAACGGAACCGCTGGTGGATACATACACCCAGAGGGTGACTGTTCCTTCCACTCCGGCCTGTGCAGCCATCGCCGGGTAATCCGGACGCGGCTGGTAGGTACAAACCGGAAATACCTCCGCAGGCATGAACCTGGGGGGTCCCATTTCCTCTGTCTGACCCTGATTGAGCTCTTCCCCCTGCTCAATCGTTTCGACCGTTGACAGTCCTGTCGTATCGGCATCAAGAGATAAAGTTATATCCTGATTAAGTTCCTCTACCATTTCTTCGGTTTCCTGCTCCAATTCTTCCTGTTCTGCTTCGACTTCCTCTTCCTGTTCTTCGACAGCGTCATCGAATGCTATATCCGTTTCCACTGCTTCCATTTCGGAATCTGAAGTGCGGGTAGAAAGCCTGCCCATCTCGCCGGCCGGGATAAGCTCGAAGAAGACTATCAGAATGGCAAGTCCAATCACTACTCCCAGTTCAAAGTTCAGGGAGGAACGTCTGGAGTCCGATCTGTTCTCAGTCATTGTCCCCCCTTCAATTGTACAGTCCGAGATCTTCAGCATTGAACTGAATGCTGTAGATTTCCTCGAACCGCATGTCGTTAAAAAGACCAACAATATCTTCCATAGGAACCCTGGTATCTACGTTGAGCACAACTACATCTAGTTTCTGGTTCTGCTCACGCCAGAACTTATTGCTCAATCGGTTCAGCTGTTCGGCAACCTGATCAACAGGCATGTCGTAATCACCGATTCTTGCAATCAGTTCACTGTTATCGTTCCCGGGTTCACTCTGCTTTATCCAGACGGTAACGGTAAGGAACTGCTTTCCCAGTTCGCTCATTACCTGTGGATGCGCCTGGGGAAAACGAACCCTTAATCCTCCTTCTTCCTTGAAAAGGGTGGTAGCCATGAAGAATACAAGAAGAAGGAAGACAATATCAGCCATAGTTCCCGTGAAAATCGTACTTCCAACTTTCATTCTGCTCTTGAACTTCATTATGCGCCACCTCCCATCCGCTCCTGAATAGTGATTCCCGTCCTGCTCACACCGTTCATGCGGAGGACGTCAAGAGCATGTACCATGCCCTCGTAATCACAGTCAGGGAAGAACTTGAGGATTACTACAAGCTCGCTTTCTCTTACCGCAGAGGCTATATCTCCCTGTCTTGCATCCGAGAGCACCAGGGTATCTCCGAAGGCTATTTCACCGAAAATACGGGAATCCTCCATCGGAGTAGCGGCACCGAGATACGTCCTTATGATACCGGGACGGATCATGGCCACAAGATTTTCTGCGGCAATAGCGGTTTCCAGGGAACTGAATGTTCCGGATGGAAGACCTTTTGCAACTTCCAGGTTATTCAAAAGCCTGCCCTGGACTGCGTCTATGGCTTCAGCCCTTTGCGCAGCCAGTGTTCTTATACCATTTTGCAGAGTAGTGTCCTGGAGACTTACATCTTCTCCAGCCCTTGCCCTTTGCAAAGGACCATCGGGAGGTGCCTCATCAATCAGTACCACATACTCGTGGGCTCCCCATTGCTTAATGGTCATGACAAGCCTGTTGGCCTCGTCGATAACAACCTCTTCGGTTGTTATGTCGGGCTT
>CAZUYF010000147.1:0-5263 GCA_964624675.1 uncultured bacterium | reverse complement strand
ATGTGCAAATGCTCTCTTCTTGTTCCTGTACTGTTTCCCGGTTATCTCCATGCCCGTCGTGTTCCTGCCCCGTCAATACTGCTGCTTGAGTAAAAACTGTTTCCCCAGTCTAAAACTGGCCCTGTCTGGCCTGATCCCTGTGACCAATCTGTCTGGATGGTAATCGAGCTGCCGCATATTGCTACAGATACCAGAAGTATGAGTGTTTTCATTATCATCTCCTATTATTCAACCTTGTTACAAGGGTTCTTAAATAGAAGTTTCCCTGATTCAGGCATACAAGATAAATGCCGGGTTTCACCGGTTCACCATCTTCATCTGAAGCTTCCCACAGTATGGTGTTATCTCCCTCTGGAAGGTCGGAGTGGATTTGACTGATTAGTTTACCGGATATGTCGTAGATGTCAATTTTGACATAACCGGCCTGCGGAAAAGTGAAGCCAACCGGGACTGTTCCATAGGATGGATTGGGAAAACACCTTACGAAAAAGGGATCCGCTTGAATTTCTGATCCCTCAATCCCCTGTACATTATCGTTTTCGTACCAGCGGACGATGCCTGTGAATGAAGCTCCTGCGGCAAGATCAATATAAGTATCCTGGTCGTAGTCTCCCGATGTAAGTGGCCATGCTCCAGACAGGGATGTTCCTACAGTTTCAGATGGCCACGAAATGCCTGAAAACCCCACATTACGCCACCATAAAACTCTATTGGTGCTTTCTGAAGTTACTGCTATATCGAGCTTTGTATCGGCATCCAGGTCTGCCAGTATCAACGCCAGAGGGGTAGCGTAAGTCGAATCAACCGTGAATAATTCCCAGTCTGTTTGGTTAAGCCAGATACATACTGAATTTCGGTAATAACCAACTGCAGCGAGATCAGCGTCTCCGTCATCGTCAAGATCGGCAGTTCGAACCATGTGAGCTCCACTGAAGCTCTCAGTAATGCTGTGCATTGTCCACAATGGTACATTTCCACCATCGTTTTCCCACCACCTGACGCTACCTCCCGTGAAAGCCGCTCCGGCAACATCGATGTCACCATCTTCATCGTAGTCCGCGCAGCATACAGAGCGTGCTCCTATCATGGATGATGATATTTCATTTTTTGTCCATGAGGGCAGGGCTCCTCCGCTGTTAATCCAGAGAGAAATCTCATTTGTACCCGCCACGGCAGTAATCAGATCGTTAAATCCATCGGAGTTCACATCGCGAATCACTACTTCATGAGCCGCTGGAAGAGATACAGCAACACTCTGCGGTGTCCATTTACCAAGTGAATCGGAGTACCAGCAGCGTATTTCACCCGCTGTCCATGCAGTTCCGGCAAGATCAATTGTTCCATCTCCGTTGATGTCTCCCGCAGTCACAAAGGTTGCGCCGGAAAACGTGGAATCGACAGTGACCCTGGACCAGCCGGCGAGTGTGTTGTACCAGATAACTACGCTCGCGTTATCCCATGAAGTGCCTACAATGTCTATCCGGCCGTTCCCGTCTACGTCCTGTGATGTCAGACCCGAAGGGCAATTCATTCCATCATCCAGAAGATGAGGTATGAAACCAGCATCACAAGCATCAGATAAAAAGAAGGCAAGCAAACCAGATATCAAAACAACGCTTTTTCTCATCATATACCTCAATTCTCCAAGACCATGATTAGAATATCATAGTACTATTAGATATATTGTCAAGATATATCTTTTAGTAATCTATTATTGTTTGTACATGAAATCCTGCGGCACTGAAAGTCAGGATACCCAATAGAAGCTGTTTCTGCAGCTTCTCCCTCCAGAAATACCTGCTCTTCATTCATGAGACGCAGAAGACAATTGTGGGCTGTGCTTCTAATAAAGGTCCGGGTATCGATGCTATGAAACCGAAGGTTCCTCGAAGAGAAATGCCCGAAGTGGGGAGGGAAGATGAAGATCATCTCCAGGCAGTGTAACTGTATTCAATCAAATCAATATATCTTGACAATGCATTTTTTAATACTATTAATAGTTCTGAGTTCAAATTTTGAAATTGGGATTTCGATGGTGAACCCTTGAACCCGGCATCTAAGTTATCAGGTTCTATACAGGATTTTCGGAAACCTCGTCAACAGTGGTTCGATTGTAATTGTATTGAAGTGCTTAGAATTATGTAGGGAGATATCGTGAAAAGGATGACATTTCTTCTGTTCACTCTGCTTTTCCTGGGAATAACTGCAGGCCAGGAAGTCCAGGTACTGGTGGTGGTTTCAAACAAGTACGGGGCCAATACAAACTTCAATATGGACCTGTATCGTAGGAATGGCTGGAATATTACAACAGCTGGAGTTACAGAGGACGTGCTTCCCTGCCATGGAGATCTTCCCGTAATGCATGTAGACACCCTGATTCAGGCTATAACGGATCCGAATGAGTACGATGCTGTGGCAGTAATGCCTGTCACCTGGCGATATCAGGCGAATCCATATGGTGACCTGATAAACAATTCAGCAGCTATGACCACTCTTAGTGGCTCTGTAACAGCTGAAATTCCATTCTGGCTCACCTGTGTCGGTCCTCGAATACTGGCTTTTGCCCAACTCCTTCAGGGAGTTCAGATACAGGGACAACCAGGTAATCAAGGTGAATTCCTGGCGGAGTATCTGGCAGCAGGAGCGATTTATCTGGGATCTGAACTACCACCAGTGACGGATGGAAACATAATCACAACCACCAGAGGACAATACTATCAGGTGGAGAACTGCAGAGCAATTACCTCTGCCCTTGCCTGCATAGCTGGTACCGGCTCACCTGTTTTCAGCATCATAACTTCGCAGTCAAATGAGCTTTCCATATCGGGCAATGCAGTCTGGTCCATGGCATATGGAGGTCCTCTTGCAGACGGTGTTCTTGATTTGTGCAGGACACAGGAAGATGAGTTTGTTGCAGCCGGATTCACCTATTCTTACGGTGAGGGCAGATCAGACATCTATTCATTTTCCACTGATGAGTACGGAGAACTGCTCTGGTCCGTCTGCTGGGGAGGACCCGGCTACGAATACGCTAATGCCATATGCTCCACTTCGGACGGAGGTTATGCAATTACAGGTTACACCACTTCAGCAGGAAACGGCCTGGAGGATATTTGTGTTCTGAAGCTTGACTCAGCCGGGAACCTTGACTGGTCATCAATAATTGGTGGTTCCTCACGAGACATTGGTCTTTCTATCTGCGAAACGGTGGGAGGTAATCTACTCGTATGTGGTCTTACCGAATCCTTCGGGCTTGGTGAAAGCGACATATACCTTGTCAAAGTAGACTCACAGGGCAGCATACTCTGGACAAACACTTACGGAGCCATCGGACCAGAAAGTGGTGATCAGGTCATTTCAGCCGATGACGGTACCATCACTGTCGCCGGTTCTACAGGATCTCTTTCCGAGAATATGGACGCTTACCTCATATCCATGGATTCAACGGGGGTAGTAGAATGGTCAAATTTCTATCAGGGCACTGGTGGAGATGGAGGCTATGACAGGGCTAACGCAGCAACCTCACTGACTGACGGCGGTTTTCTTCTAGTGGGTGATTCTAACAGTGATGACAAGTGCGGAGTATTCCTTGTTCAGACGGATTCTATTGGAAACAGGCTGTTTTGGGACTGCTATGGCGGTGATTTCTACGATTATGGAACTTCCATAATGGAATGCTCGGATAATGGCTGGCTCGTCTGTGGTTCAACAAAAACCAGGGATGCCTGCATGAACGACGCCCTGATACTGAAAATTGACAACTATGGCTCATTGGTGTGGTCTGAAACACATGGTTCTCCCGAGGATTGGGATTGGGGAAGCAGCATAGTCTCCCTTGATGATGATCACTACATCATGGCCGGGCTCACCGGTTCCGGTGTATCAGGTGATCAGGATGCATGGTTATTGTTGTTCGAGGATCCCGCAACGGGAATCACTGCTCAAACTGTACCTCTGAACGTTTCTTTCAGCTCAAATCCTGCATCTGGACAGGTTCAGGTATTAACCGATGAGATATGTCAGGGATCAGTGGCACTCTTCAGCATCGATGGAAGAAAGGTCATGGAACAACCACTTACAGCAAACAGGACAACCCTGGATATCTCTCGACTTCCAAGAGGAGTATACAGCGCCCTGATCCATTTTTCAGAAAGTTGCTGCAGCCTGAGTCTGTGCATTCTATAATAGGATTTCAGCATGGAAACTCTGTTTCTCCGTACTCAGGTTTTCCTGCTGGTTAAGTACAAACACCAGGGATGAATAGCCACATTCCGCATCTCCTCGATGTCAGAACAATACGCTTGACTGGTTTCCTTATCCTGATAGGCATATAGTACTAATAGATAGAATGCCAGATTGATTTCATTATTCATCACTCACCATCAGTTCAGGAACAGACTAGAAAGCAAGAAGGAAGCATAAGTGCCATGAAGAAAAGAGCTGAAGCTTATACTCAATCAATTTACGGAGTACTTGCCATATTGAATCAGGGGCCGAAGTCAGGGTACGATATTCGGAAGGCGCTTGAAGACCCTGAAATCTACTACTGGCGTGAATCCTTCGGAAATATTTACCCCATGCTACGAGTCCTTTTAAAGGATGGTCTATTGTCCAAGCAGGATTCCTATGTTAAGAAGAAGAAGAGAGTGATATACGAGCTCAATGAGAAAGGCTTGGTAGAGCTTCAAAAATGGCTTTTGGAACCAGCAAAACTGAACCGTTACCGTATTGAAATGCTTATGAAACTTCGATTCGGCAGTAGTTGCGGAGTGGAAAATATGCTTGCCCAGATCTCCAACTATAGAAGTCTTACGGAAGGTCAGATTAAAGAGGCACAAGAAATAGTAAATGAGATAGAGTCATCCGGGGAATCTCTTGATAACCAGCTTCGCATGATAGCCATTAGGTTGTTCTTATTGCAGAAGGAAGCATTACTGGAATGGTGTGATGAGTCTTTTTCTGCCATCAGCAGGTGGAAGGAGAAATGAATCTCTCTTTTTTCAATCGGAAAAATGGAGAATATAGCCAGGCGGTTAAATAAAATGGGACAGTACTAGCTATATCACCTGTTCCCGCTGCGAACTGCGAATGCTCTGTTTCCATGGCTTTCCGCCGCTCTCCGCCCAGAGGCTCGCGGCCATCCAGTCCGTATCGTTGTCCGGTCCCACGCATCACTCGAATCCGGTTACAGTATCCATGTAAATAGTCAAAAGCCTTCTGTATTCATCAGCCAGAATTTTTCTTTTCCTCAGATCCTTCATGT
>CAZUYF010000146.1:0-5274 GCA_964624675.1 uncultured bacterium | reverse complement strand
CGGGCTTCGCTTGAACCACATATTAGTATGGATCAGGGGATTTGCAGTAATTGGAACAATCAGATATGGAGAATCAGAAAATGAATAAGACGCAAATACTGACCGTACTCGGGAGTCCTCATTCACAGAACTCCAATACGAGGGCTCTGATCGAGGATTTCATTGAGGAAATATCACTCCAGGGCTGCCCCTCGAACATAAGGTAATCTCCCTGGGTGAAATGGAAGTGAAGCCGTGTATCGGATGCTGGAGCTGTACGCGATGCAAGCCCTGTCCCATGTCCAGCGAGGATGATCTCGATCAGATCAAGGCTGACTGCGATTCGAAGTCTGATGCAGCACAGGCCGCAAAGATGCGAAAATCCTCAGTTCTGGCACGTCTTATTGTTGATCACTGATCTGTTCCTTCAGGGACGAGGTCTTCTTCCCTGACTTTCTTCATCTCATAGAGCAGGAAGTAGTTAAGAACTGTACGGATTGCTACTATCGTTGCAAGCTGTCCGAGGTCTTCCCATGTCGGAGCGATTGAACTTTTAAGAATATCGGCCCCTATCAGCAGCTCCAGAGCGAGTGAAAGCGCGTGGCCCAGCTTCAGCCTCCCCCTGGACATGACATGCAGCTTGCACTTTCCGCAGAGATTTCTGGCAATATATATCCACATCGCCTGGATGATTCCGCTGACTATTACAGCCACTGCCGCCAGTTCAGCGAGTGATGCCGCGTAAATAACGATGGTCTTAAGGATGTCCTGCATATTTACTCCTTAAAGTCCTGCGTTTTCCAGAAGGTAAAGTAACAGCACGATTATCATGCAACCCGGAACGACAACAAGCCAGTGATTTACACCGAGGGCCTGGGGAATGGTCTTCGTGCCGAAATCACCCTTGAGCAGAATACCTTTCCTGAGCCTGGGATAGATACTCGCGTAGATACCTGATCCAATCAGAATGCCCGTAACACCTCCAATAAGAGCGTCCAGGGCACCTGAACCAACCGCCCCTGATACCGTTCCGGGACAGTAGCCAAGCGTTGCAAAACCGAAACCGAAGATCAGGCCTCCAACCGCAGAAGAACCTATGGATCCTGGTTTCGGGTGCAGTTTTACAAGACCTGCGCTTTTCATAGCGTAAACTCCAAGAGACCCGACAACAACAGCGGAAAGCATGATCTTAAGGACAGTGAAATCCTTAAGAAGCAGCTGCCCTATTATCACATCGTAATCAGTAACACCACCCTTCTGAAGGAGAAAGCCGAAAACCACACCACATAGAAGGGCAATTGTGAACTGGAGGCCTTTTCTCGAATGCAGTCCGTCAAGCGTCATGGTGCACCTCCTCCAGCTATTACCTCGAAGATGAGCATGGCTGTCGCTATACCACCGATAAAGAAACATATCGCTGCGATCCAGCTGCTAAGAGCCCATTGCAGGGTTCCACTGATGCCATGACCGCTCGTGCACCCACCGGCCCAGCGGGATCCAAAGCCCATAGCAATGCCGCCGATAAATGCGAAGAGCAGCCTCAGAACCGGTGTGTGACCGAAGTACGTTGTCCATACAGCATGCTCCATGCTTATTCTGAAAGTTCCGGAGAGGATACTGGAAAGGAACGCACCGACGAAAACACCGAGTACAAGCATCCATTCCCAGTCTATCACCGGAGCGAACTCGCGATAATAGGGTTTCCTGTCGACCTTTTCACCCCTGAAGAGTTTCTCGATCATCCCGCTCGTTCTGGTGAAGGCTGTCGAACAGCCGATCGGCTTGTCCAGGAGCAGGAAAGTCAGCCAGCTCAGTACACCGATTCCAGCCCCGACTATATACGGGGACCACCTGCCCATTTCAACCCATTCCATTACCCCTCCTCGATACCGGTTTTTGTGGTGATGAGATCATGTACCTTGCTGATAAGGAGCTTGGGTCCATGTGGTATGGAACACATTACGCAGGCTGGTGCCAGAGCGGCGGAACTGAAACCCTTCATCCCGCCCGAAACATTGTAGAGCCTTTTGAACTGGTTGGACTTGAGGATACTTCCGGCAAGTGTTGACCTGTGTCCGGTACTGCAGATCAGGAGTATCTCCGAATCCATGTCCAGTTCAGCGAACCGGTATCTGAGATCCGGTGCCGGGATATTGATGGCTCCATCAATATGTGAACTGTCAAACTCCGTGGGTGACCGGACATCAAGGATGATCCCTCTCTTTCCCGATTTGAATTCGAGATCTGCCTCGAGCACCGACAACTGTGCAAGATGAGCAGTGGGAAGCCCCTCTGTAGCCCAGGCAAAAAGCTCTCCGTCGAGATAACCCTTCACATTGTCGAGGCCAACACTTCTGAGCCAGCATGTTGTGTCCTTAACTTCTCCTTTATTCGAAGCGACAAGGTAGATATCCCAATCGGGCTCCAACACCCATCCGGCGAAAGTCGGGATATTGCCATTGAAATCGATGCTCCAGGAACCAGGTATATGCTGTCCTCCGAATGCATCGTACCTTCTTACGTCCAGTATAAAAGAGTTCTTTTGCTGCGCAGCCTTTCTGAATTCCACAGGTTTAAAAGGTACCGGTTCCGGAAGTGACGCCACAGTAACCGGACCATCTCTGTTGATGGCGCTGCATCTGGAAAAGTAATCAGGTACGGGAGGCATGTTCGAGGTAAGCGATCGGATAAATGTTTCTCTATCGGTTATCTGCAGAGCGGAATTGTATTTCCGCTCGAAACCGATTGTGCTTCTCCATTTAGCTCCCATCGCTCTTCCGCAGAGGGATCCTGCTCCGTGGGCCGGATAGATCTCACAGAAATCTGGCAGTTCCATCAGTTTATGCAGGCTGTCGAAGAGGTTCGATGCGAGCGTTTCCGCTATGCCGGGGAAGAGGTCAGGCCTGCCGACATCACCCACGAAAAGTGTGTCACCGCAGAATACACCTGTGGGATGAGGTCCTCTGGCAGTATCTGTTACTAAGTAACTTATGTGTTCAGGCGTATGGCCCGGGGTTTCCAGTACATCGATCTTCATATCCTCCAGCAATAAACTGTCACCCTCCGAAACCGGTATATGGCTGAACCGGCAGGAAGCGGATGCCGGTACAACGATAGAAGCGCCTGTCAGTTCTGCAAGGTCCATATGACCTGACACAAAATCGGCGTGAAGGTGTGTCTGAAGAACATGGGTGATCTTCAGGTCAAGCTCTTCAGCTGTCTTTAAATATCTGTCGACATCCCTTGAGGGGTCTATGACCGCACAGGTCTGGTTACCCGCCAGAAGGTACGAACTGTGCGCAAGTTTTGGCTGAAAGAAATGAATAAGAAGCATAAATAACCTCCCTTGTTTAGAAAAGCACGTAAACCAGAGGAACCACTACAGCGATGAAGAGGAGTGTAAGCGGACCTCCGGCTCTCATATAATCCCTGTTGCAGTACTCTCCGGCCGTCATGAGAAGAGCATTGACCTGATGTGTCGGAAGGACGAAGGAGTTGGACGCGCAGACGGCAACGAGTATTGCAAGTGCCCTGGGTGAAACCCCCAGGCCGGGTGCTATTGTAATGACCAGCGGAACGAGAAGAATGGTAGCCGCTACATTGGACATGAAGAGCGTGAAAATGGTCGCAAGAATAGCTATTGCGTACATAAGGACAATTGGATGCGTCTGGCCGAGAAGTGAAATAACCTGTGATGCGATAAATCCCGCAGTTCCGGTTCTTTCCATTGCGATTCCAAGGGGGAGAAGCCCTGCAAGCAGGAAAACTGTCCTCCATTCAACGGCCCTGTAAGCTTCGTCGATAGTGATTACTCTGAGAATTATCATTGTCGCAGCCGCGGTCATCATCGCAAGACTCAGGCGGCAGCCCACAATCGCAAGCAGAACCCCCGCTGCAAATATCAGAATCGAGAGAAGCGGTTTTTTGCTTACCTGCCGGACCTCGGATACTCTGCTCACCAGAAGGAACCCTCCCGATTTTCCCATGGCGGATATGGCTGACCATGGCCCGTGAACCATGATGGCGTCACCATCCTTCAGAGGGAAGTCGGAAATATCCCCCCTTATGGCTTTACCTCCGGAATTAAGTGCTATAGGTTCTACTCCGTACGTTTTTCTTACCGCAACAAGTCTCACTGTCCTGCCTGCAAACCTTGATCTCGGCCTTACTACCAGCTCCGCGAAACCCACTTCGTCCGATTCCATAATTTTTCTTAGAGGACATGTGCCCTCGTCAAGCTCGACACCGAAATCCAGCATCAGCTTATCTATGCTTTCCTGCGAACCGTTCACAGCGTAGCTGGTCCCTGCCTTCAGGACAGTCTTTCTCCACGGTGCGAACTCAATTCCTTTTTCGGTTGCCTGGGCCAGTATGTAAACTCCGTAATTGTTCCATAAACCAGCCTCTTCGATTGTCTTTCCTGCAAGGGGTGATCCTTCGGGCACAATTACGATGAATTTTCTGCAGGGAAGGTTCCACTCATCCGGAAGGTTGATGACCCTTCTGTCCGAACCCTCTTTTCCGGGGAGCAGCTTCCTCCCGAGGATCAGGAAGTAGATGATCCCAAGTGAAAGAAGAACCAGACCGATAGGCGTAACACTGAAAATACCGAAGGGTCGTCCTCCGGACTGCCTCATGAGGTCGTTCAGCATGATCAATGGTCCCGAGGCTACCATCGTCAGGGTTCCACCGAGAATTGCTGCAAATCCCAGCGGCATCATCAGCCGCGACAGACTGAAACCCGACCTGGCAGCAACCTTTCTTATTCCAGGGAGGAAGAGGACCGTCGCACCAATATTCTGCATGAATGCCGAAACAAGGCCGACCGAAGCGGAGATTAGTGTTATCATCCGCCCTTCACTTCCGGATGACATCCGTTCAATTCTTACGGCGAATCTGTTCATTGCTCCCGACGCATCAATGGAATATCCGAGGATCATGACACCGATCATCGCAAGCACTGCGTTACTGGAGAATCCTGAAAAAGCCTCAAGCGGTTCGACGAGTCCGAGCCACGGAAGAAGGATCATTATAACAAGGGCTGTGACATCTACCCGGAATATTTCAGTGACGAAAAGGATAATTGTGAGTAAGAGGACTGAAAGGGTCAGTATTATCTCGGTTGTCACGTTCACCCCCTGGGCGAGCAAAATGAGAAGAGGAAGAACACTAGGTTCTACAGCAGCTGATGATCGCGATTGTCAGCTCATCCTCCATCTTTTCACCGGAACAGAATTCTCTGAGGTCATCAAGGATTCCGAGCAAGGTGAGTTCCGATGATTCTCCACTGTGTCT
>CAZUYF010000145.1:0-5368 GCA_964624675.1 uncultured bacterium | reverse complement strand
AACAACAACAACAATAATAAACAGCAATAATCATCAACAATAATCTATAAGAAACCCACAGTTGAGATAAGGGAGTGGGCAGGAAATTGAACCACCGTAACCCAGGGGTATGATTAAGAGGTAAACCATGGCAACGAAAGTAATAATAGATCCGGTAACGCGAATAGAGGGTCATGCAAGGATAATACTGGAAGTAAACGATTCGGGTAATATATCCAGCGGTCATTTGCAGGTTCTGGAAATAAGGGGATTCGAGAAACTGCTTGAGGGAATGGAGCTTTTCAAGCTTCCCCTGATAACCGGCAGGATATGCGGAGTTTGTCCTGCTGCGCACCATCTGGTATCTGTAACCGCCATTGAGAATGGCCTGAAAGTTAAGATTCCAGCCGATGCAAAATTACTCCGGGAGCTGATGTATCTCGGGCATATTCTCCATTCACATTCTCTCAGTACATTCGTCCTTACGGGCCCCGATGTTCTTGTTGGGATTGGAGCTAAACCTGAGGATCGTAATGTTCTATCCCTGTTGAGCATGGCGCCGGAGATAGTTAAGAAAGTACTCAGATTGAGAAGCATCGGTCAGAAGATCGTTGAGATAGTAGGAGGAAGGGGAGTTCACCCTGTAACATCGGTTCCGGGGGGGCAGTCTTACCGACCTACCGCTGATGAAACCACAAAAATGGGTCTCTGGAGTGTAGAAGCTGGTTCACTTGTAAAGGAACTCTCAGATGTCCTTATGAAAAAGCTTGAGAATATCTCAGATCTGAGAGAGATAGCAGAGCTTCCATACCATTCGGTTGCCCTTTCCGATAACGGTAATGTTACGTTCATGCAGAATGTCTGTAAAGTTCTTGACCCTTCAGGAAAAGAGGAAAGAACCTTTACTGCGGATGATTATGCGGACAATCTGGTGGAACACCAGATGCAGGGATCTTATATGAGGTCGGTTAGACTCAGATCCGGGGGAGAGGAAAAGAAGTTCTTCGTCGGTCCACTGGCAAGACTCAACGTTAACAGCAGTTTCTCAACCCCTGAAGCAAATAGTCTCCTGGCTGGTTTCAAGGCTAAAGGCAGTCCCAGGCTGTCAGCACTTGATTATCTTGAAGCCAGGCTCATAGAAATGACGTATTGCGCCGAAAGAATCACTGAAATCTGCGGAGGTGAACTGGGGGATGGGCCGATCATTACCGAGGCTTCTCCTGCAGGAGGCCGTTTCAGAGGCATGATTGAAGCTCCCAGAGGCATACTGATCCATGATTACGAAGCTGATGATGAAGGCAGGATTACCAGCGCAAACCTCATAGTCGCGACACAGAACAACTATGATGCAATAGATCATGCGATTACCTCTCTTGCAAGGCACTTCAAACAATCAGGGGATGACAACATTCTTATGAACGGCGCTGAATTCGCCCTCAGATGTTTCGACCCATGCCTCGCCTGTGCCACCCATGCTGCAGGCTGCATGCCCATGAAGATTGAACTCAGGAGAAATGGCAAAACCTTCAGAGTAATCAGAAGAAAGGGCAAATGATGATCAAGATAATAATAGATGAAGATGCATGCGTAGGATGCGAACTTTGTGTTGATGAGTGCCCTACGGATGTTTTCGAATTCAACGAGGAGAAGAAGATACCGGAGGTTGTAAAGGAAAAGGAGTGTTTCGGTTGCCTCAGCTGCAGTGAAATTTGCCCTGCTTCCGCGATTACTCATGAGGATATCGTAAACTCGGAAGAGTACTACCATGATGAGGAGAATATACTACTCGCTTCCAGACTCGCGGTCGATGTGCCACTACCCAATGTTCCATCCGATGAAGAACATAGAAAAGCGGCACTTGAGGATCTGGGTATAAGACTGCTTTCGATGGCTGCGATATTTCGCCAGACACTGGGAGGAAGTCTTCCCGCCGTTGGCACAATGGCAGGGAGAACGCTTGCTACACAGCTTCCGAGGTACAGAGTTCCCGAATCCTTCCAGGAGGCACTTGATATTGCAGTTGCACAGTTCACTCCCGCATGGGATCTGAAACCTGATTACGATGGAGGCTCGAAACTTGAAATAAAAGTTAAGAACTGCTTCATCCGTGAGCTGTGCAAAGAGGAGGGGATAGAGCTCGGGGGAGACCTGTGCATACTTTTTTATAACTATCTGGCAGGATATACCGGAAAGCTTGGAAATGCCCGTCTGAAGCTTCTCGAATCTTGTCCAGGCAGTAAAGAATGCAAGTACGATATTGAGGTATTCATTAGAAAATGATAGCCGATCAAAACATTGTTCACCTGCTTGGTATAATAGGTGTAGGCAACACTCTCGCAGGAGATGATGGTGCAGGAAATGCCGTTGTGAGCAGGCTTAAGGAGAAATATCCTGACAGGACCGATATCTTTCTTTACAACCTGGAGACTGATCCTCTGGAATTATGGGATGTGCTTCCTTCTGCGAAGAAGTTCATATTCGTGGATGCCGTTGCCGGGAAACCTGCCGGCAGGCTTGTCGCGGGAAGGAAGAGAGGAATGAGAAGAGCCTGGGCACCATCTCTTCACAACATGGATTTGCCCACAGTAATAAGGCAGCTGTACCTCCTCCGGGGGGAAGATGAACCGGAATGGAATATCTGGGGAGTTACCATCGATATTCCGGATCATTTGCAGGAAGGTCTGTCCGCGACCGTATCCGAAGCCGTGGAGAACCTTGTGGAAATACTATCAGAAAGGATTGAATCGGAAGACTACAGTGTAGAAGCACCGATTATCTTTGAACAGTTTGAGAATACCTGATAAGAAAGGATCGCTCTATGGATCGTGATAATAGTTTCTTTGCGCCTGTGAATTTTCTGGAAGAGAAAAATTTTGTTGACGCCTGTGGTTCACGTAACACGGAGGAACAGGAAGTAGTAATCGACCAGGGTTCCTTCAGCAATGACCTGTTCATAATCAAGAGTGGTCGTTTTGTAGTGAGCGATTCGAAGGGTGAAGAATTCGTTCTTGCAGCACTTTCCGAAGGTGATGTGTTCGGTGAAATGGCCTTCTTCAGAAGCGGAATACGATCGGCCACTGTAACCTGCGTTACCCCTGGTGAGATTCTCTTTATCAGCAGGGATTCTTTTAGAGAATTACACGGGAAGTACCCCGATCTCTCGATAAGGATTGTATGTACACTGGCTGGGATGCTTTCTGACAGGCTTAAACATGCTGACGCGACCCTCAGCCTTCTATCGGATGACAGCGAGCTGAGACAGCGTTACGAAATACGCAGGCTCATAAGAGAATTGAAGATGTCGGTTCATAAGCTTCGCAGCAACGAAGAAACGGGTGAATGATCCCTGTTCCTGGTTCCCAAGCAGGGATATTTAATGGATAAAAAGGCACCCAACCGCTTTAACAGCATTGGTATCGATCCTCTTACGGGGCTGAAAGACAGGTCCTTTCTTGAAAGCGTGAATGAGAAGTATCTTCTCAAAGATAGACCATTCTCCATTCTCATGCTTGATGTTGATCACTTCAAATTGATAAATGATATCTACGGACACCTGACAGGGGACAAGGTTCTCAGACAGACTGCCCTTACGATACAGGTTAATCTGAAGGAAACAGATACCGCTGTTAGATTCGGCGGAGATGAATTCATCGTGATCCTTCCAGATACTTCTGAAGAGGGTGCGCTTGACCTGGCTCAGAGGCTGATATACGAGATAAAGCGAGTTGCATTCACACCCGGGCTCCACGTGAGCCTTTCGATAGGAGTAAGCCAGAGCAGAAATTCAGATAGATCGTTCATGGACCTTGTCTCACGTGCGGACAGGGCTCTGTACAAAGCTAAGGAGGCCGGGAGGGGCAGATTCTTCTTCTTCACTGAGGATCTTACAGAAACCAAAGCTCCTGCTATTAATTTCTCACATTTTGTAGGACGTAGACCTGAGCTGCAGAAACTCAGGCAGCTCCTTGAAGAATCCGTAACCGATTCCTCCAGATTTGCTATTATCTCCGGGGAAGCAGGTGTAGGTAAGACAAGGCTTGTTAATGAATTGCTGAATTACTGTGATTTCATGAAATCAGTTGTCTTGAAAAATTCGGTAATGGAGTATGCGCAGACGCAACCATTCGCACTTATGATAGAACCGGTAAGAGAAGTGCTGTCCAGCCTCACTGACAGCGAACTTGATACTGTGTGTACCGCAGTAGAACCTCTTCATCCAGCCACACTCGATCTTTTCCCTGATCTGAATGCTTCCGTTTTGGATGAGATTACCTACTTTCGTGAAGAGAGACTCAGATTCAGAATATTCAGGGATATTTCAGTTCTTCTTGCTGCTGTTTCCGCGATTCATCCAATAACCATAATACTGGATAACCTTCAATGGATTACTGAGCCTGATCTTGCCATACTATCATTCGTCGCTCGGAATACACCTGAAGCGAACATCCTTTACCTGTGTATTCTGAGGATGAATGAATTGTCGGATGAGACTTTCAATAAACTCTCTGCTATCAGTACATCACTGCCTCTTCTCAGACTTGAGATCGACAAGATGACCGTTGAAGAAACGCGGAATATGATACTGTTTGCCCTGAAGGATCCGAATATACCTTCCGAGGTTCAGGATTTCCTGATTTCCCAGTCCGGTGGGAATCCGCTGTTCCTCAGGGAACTCCTTACATCATGCGTGGATTCCGGATATATAACGTGTGATAAATCCGGAGAAAACATCTATAACCTGCCGAACGATATTGAAGTGCCTGACACTATTGGACAGATTATTACTCTGAAGCTTGCCGCAATCAGCAGCGAAGCCGGTGAATTGCTTAAGATTGTTTCCCTCTCACCGGATCAGTTCACACTTTCGCTGCTGGAAGGTATGACCAGCCACGATAAGGTTGAAATTGCACGAAGACTTGATGAATGTACGAAAGCCGGACTGATTGAGGAGTTCAGCGATGGCAGAAGGGGTGTCTGTTTCAGGTTCACACATGGTGCTGCGCGGGATTACCTGTCCGCTTACCTTTCCGATTCACTGAAGCTTAGTTACCACCAGAGAATGGCGGTGTATTTTGAAGAGTTCTTTGAGAAAGACAGAAAGGAACTCCTTACCGCTGTTGCGTACCATTATTCCCGCAGCCAGGATGATGATAATGCCGCGAGATACGCCCTTCTTGCCGCGAACCAGGCTTTCAACAGAGGAGCCAACAAAGATGCTATCCACTGGTATACAATATTCCTGGACAGGATCCCTCCCGATTCGGAGTATACCAGTAAGTTCTCTATACATATCAATCTGGGTTCACTTTATTCCATTACCGGTGAAGTGGAAATGGCGGACAGCTACCTTGAACTGGCACTGGAACTGGCATCAAGCCCAAAAGAATTT
>CAZUYF010000144.1:0-5485 GCA_964624675.1 uncultured bacterium | reverse complement strand
GACAGCGCAGGACTTCTGGGTGTAAGTGCACGAAGGCTGATAAACTCAACCGAACCTCTTACTCTTCTTCCTGCTGAAATTGCAACCGTTCTTGCCGGTGGACTGCCGGACATTCCGGTTCATCTGTCCACATCTTTCCTCACAGGGTCAATCACCACAGTTAAAGATCAGGCTGAGATTGTCATTTTCGGTATTCCAGGATTCCAGAGCCGGAGTAATATCATGCTGGATGAACTCGGCGCCGGTATTGTGGGAACCGATAGAACAGGCAACATCACACTCTGGAACAAAGCTATGTCCAGTATATTCCGGATTCCACAGAAACATATAATTGGTAAGAATATACAGGATGTTCTTGTAGCACCCGTTCTGTATTCCTGGGAGAATGTCGTGAAGATGGTGCTGGACGGTAAACAGATAAAAGTAGTCTGCCATCCCGATGCCCAGCGCAGAATAGAGTGTACATTCACTCCGGGCAGCAGCGGTATGGTTGGAACCTGTTTCGATACGACCGAGAGTTTTCAGGCTGAAAACCGTCTCAGAACGAGTAGAAAGATGAACCAGGCATATTTCCATTCAGTGAGCACAGGCCTGGTCCTGTTCGATAGGGATTACAGAATCCTGGTAGCCAACAGAGCCTTCGGTCGTATGTTCGGACTGGTTGAAAACCTTCTTGGTATTCACCTGCACGAAATCCTTCCAAGTGAAAGTTATGAGATCATCGAAGATCTGACCAGACCCTTCTTTTCAAACCAATCGCAGGAAAAGGAGGATGCCAGAACAGCTCGATTCATTCTTCCCGATAAAACCAGAAGGATAATTCTTCAGGATGTTCACCCCATTCTCGAGGATTATGGGGAGGTATTCTACGCGGTTGGGATATTCGAGGATATTTCCGAAATCACAATAGTGAATGAGAACTATAGAAATCTCCTTGAAATGGTTAAGAAAATAAATCAGCTCACCGATACACTCCTTTCCACTGGAACATACAGTACTGCTGAAATAGCTGAAAAATTGCGTAATTGCATAAACGTTGATGCCGTAGCAATATACCTGTCCGACCCCCTTTCCGACAGCACGCTCGCAGGCTGCACATCCGACTGGCCTGATGATGTACCTGAAGCCTTTTTAGAATTGAGGCTGGCTCCAGTGCTGGTTGATTCCGATACCGGGTACAGACTCACTGGAGATGACATGGGAGTTCTTGATTCCTGGTTCACCAGCTGTCTTGTATTTCCTCTTGAATCGGATAAAAAGACCTGCGGTTATATTATTATGGCGACCAAAGGGGGTGATTCGTCGGCAGAGCTGTTTCCCCTCGCTGAAGTAGCAGCCAAAGCGATAAGGGCTTACTACAACACTAACGAGTACGAGACAGAGGTAGAACATCTGGAACTTCTGATCAGCAGACAGAGTAAGCTTGCTGGAGCCGTGATTGATTCACTGGATGTGCCTGTTGCCCTGTTCAGGATCGACTGGTCGGTTATCCTCTGGAACAAACCCATGGAGGAACTGACCGGAGTTTCCTACGATTTAGCCACTGCCAGATCTGAGATTGCCGCCAATATCCTTTTCAACGGTATAGGCGGTATCAGTGCAGCCCAGAGGTTCATCAGAAACGGATCTTCCGAATTCCCGGAATCCTGGGAAGTCGAGAATCAGGATGGGGAAGCTACCAGGTGTACATGGCGCCTGCTTAGAACGGAATCAGTCGAAGGCAGGAACCTTGAACCTGCAATAGTTGTAGCAGGAGTTAAATCGGATGATGTGTACAGTATCAATGCAGCCAAAAAGGCAGCTGAGATATACTCCGCTCTGAGCAGAGGGACATCCGCTCTATTATCAGCTTCTGATCGGATCAGGGTCAAAGAGGCAGCCGTTGCAGCACTTCTTGAAATATCCGGAGCGTCCAGGGTTACCTTGAATATCCGGGGAACCAATCCTGTTACACGAACATCCTACGATCAGAAAACAGATGGGGTTGCGCTGCACCAGTGGACAATTCCGCTGGAAACTGATAACGAGATAATAGGGGAGTGTCTGTTTAACGGTGGAAGAGATTACTCCATCTTGAAGGATTTTGTCCGTAACGTGGCCAGAACCTGTGTTGAACTTGAAAAATCGGCAATAGGAAAAAGATTCACATTTATTGCGGAGAGGGCAGCCGGCAAGTTTATTATTTCCAACAGCAGCGGCAGAATACTCCTGTCCACCTGGATGGACGCAGCTGACGGAGGCGTTTCCAACCGTACAATCTACGATATGTTCTCGGGTACCGAATGGTCGCACCTTGATGCATCGATTTCGGGCATCCTGAAAAAAGGCAGGCTGAACATGAAGCTCAATACCGAGAGTGGTGAATCCGTACAGATGGTTGCCGTAGCTCTTGACGGGCATATTGGTGAATCACTGATCGTATGGTGGCCTGTTTCAGATCCTTCATATTTAATGCGCCTGGGGCAGATGGAATCAGCCGAATATTCAGCATCCGCATTGAGAGATTTGCTGGACAGCCTTCTGGAAGCCATCAGCAGAGGTTTCATGCATATAAAGAAGGTTTTAAACCCCGATCATCCTGTAGCGGCTGTTCTGAATACTGCGAAGTACGCCTTTGAGGGTATGGACAAAGGCTACTTCTACCTTCGACTGATCCAGATGTCTTTGAACGCAATTCCAGAAAGGATCAATGCCGAGTTCTATCTGGATAAGGTTATTTCTTCCTTTATTGAGGCAGGCATGTTTTCTCCGGTGGTTTCCATTTCGGGCAGTCTTTACGATATATCCGGAAATATCGATCTCATTCAGCGGATTACGCTTCAGCTCTGCAGTATCGTATGCCCTGAAGCCGCCCCGGATTTCAGAGTATCTGTGATTCGAAGAAAGAACCTTGCGTATACAGGGGATCTGTACAAAGAAGCGGAACAGTATGTGAAACTGGAAATAAGGAAGACCGATGGGAGTCCCTTGATGGCCGTTCCTGCCAGACTACGCGATCAAGCTGCACCAATCGACTATTCAGGAGGGATCCCGCAAACCTCGGAAATCTCTCTACTGTGCCTGATACTTCAGCTAACTGGTGGTACGCTTCGCAAAGACGAAGAAAACGGTTCTCTTTATATCCTCTTTCCCTGCATGGATTAGCATTCAGTCAAGTGCGGAATGATGCATCCACGAGAGCGTGGGTACAATCTCCAGTGCTGGATACCGCGTAGCGAATACTTTACCTTGGTCGGTTTTCTGGTCATACTACCGGTTCGTGAATCATGGAATTTGCATTTATCTGGAGGAAAACGTTGGATCCCTACGATTTCAGAAAACTGGAAGAGAAATGGAAACCTGTCTGGGAGAAGATGGGTCTTTACAGTACCGGTACCAGACCTGACAGAGAACCCTTCTACTGCCTTGACTATTTTCCCTATCCCTCAGGGGCAGGATTGTCTGTTGGTCATTGCAAGAACTACATACCTACCGATGTTATATGCCGGAAAAAGAGGATGGATGGATTCAACGTACTGCATCCTATGGGATGGGATGCTTTTGGTCAGCCGGCGGAGGAGTACGCTATTAAAACAGGTGTGCATCCCGCTGAAGTAACCAGAATAAATACCGATACCTATCGCAGGCAGTTTAAACTCATAGAGGCCGGCTACGACTGGGAAAGGGAGATCAATTCAAGCGATCCCGACTACTACAGGTGGACCCAGTATTTTTTCAATCTCCTTTTCGACAGGGGACTCGCATATCAGACTGAGAAGGATCAGATGTGGTGTCCTGCCTGCAAGATAGTACTTTCCAACGAAGAGGCTGCAGGCGGTATCTGCTGGCGCTGCGGAGGCTCCGTTACAAGAAAGAAACTGAAGCAGTGGTTCTTCAGGATCACCGAGTATGCCGACAGATTGCTTGAAGACCTTGAAAACCTCGACTGGCCAGAGGGGATCAAGGCAATGCAGAGGAACTGGATTGGAAGATCCGAGGGAGCTGAAGTTATTTTCAGAGTGGTTAATCCTGTAACAGGCTTTGAATTAGACCTTCCCGTATATACAACCAGACTCGATACTATCTACGGAGCCACATTCTGTGTTCTTGCTCCGGAATATCCGGGTATCGAGAAACTGGTTACGCCCGAAAAACATGACTCTGTGATGGATTATGTAAACGAAGCCAGGGCTAAGAGTGATCTTGAAAGAACTGCGGCGGCGGAGAAGGAGAAAACCGGAGTATTTACCGGCTGCTTCGCTGTGAACCCATACAATGGGGAAAAGGTTCCAGTTTACGTTGCCAATTATGTACTGGCCGGTTACGGAACCGCCGCAATAATGGCGGTACCCGCTCACGACGCTCGGGATCATGCATTCGCGGTTAAATTCGGTATACCTATTGTTGAGGTTATAGCCCCCGGGGGCGTGCCCCGTGGGGTCTCCGACGCTGCTACGGTTGCTGATGGGCAGCTTTTAAACAGCGGACCCTTTACCGGTCTCGACTCCGATGAAGCCAGAGTTCAAATGGCTGAATACGCACTGGAGAAAGGAATCGGAAAGCCTGATGTCCGTTACAGGATAAGGGACTGGCTTGTCTCGAGGCAGAGGTACTGGGGAGCTCCTATCCCGATAATCCATTGTGAAAAATGCGGAGCCCTGCCCGATAGGAACCTTCCGGTTATACTGCCCGAAATAAAGAATTTCGAACCCGATGATTCGGGACTGTCGCCTCTGGAAAAAGCGGAAGAATGGGTAAACACAACATGCCCCGAATGCGGAGGACCTGCCAGGCGCGATACCGATACGATGGCTGGTTTTGTCTGCTCATCGTGGTATTTCCTTAGGTTTGCCTCCCCGCACGAATCAGGAAGACCCTTCGACCCACAGGCCGTGAAATACTGGCTTCCCGTTGATCTTTACGTAGGCGGCGCCGAGCATGCGGTAATGCACCTTATCTACGCCAGATTCTGGACGAAGGTCATGTTCGATGATGGGATGCTTGATTTTGATGAGCCGTTTTCAGTCCTGAAGAACCAGGGAATGATACTCGGTGCTGACGGACAGAAAATGTCCAAATCAAAAGGTAATATCGTTACGCCGGACGAGATGGTGGAGAAGTACGGTGCCGATGCCCTGAGGCTCTACATCCTTTTCATGGGTCCCTTTGAAGCGGAACTTGACTGGAGCGAAGAGGGGATAGCCGGCACATACAGATTTTTGAAAAGGGTCTGGGCGGTTGTTCATGAAACAGCTGAGCCGGTACCCATGGAGCCGGATGAGGATTTCATTGCCGAACTCCGCTACTTTGCGGCCAGAACTGTGAAGAAGGTTACGGAAGATATTAATTCCTTTGCTTTCAACACGGGGGTAGCCGCTATGATGGAGTACCTGAATTTCCTTTCGGCTAACAGGGAGAGGGCAGGAGCAGCAGGCAGCCTCTGGAAGGATTCGATCCGGAAACTGCTTGTACTGCTGGCGCCGATGACACCTTTCATCTCCGATGA
>CAZUYF010000143.1:0-5514 GCA_964624675.1 uncultured bacterium | reverse complement strand
CAAATCCGGCCGCCCCGACCAATTCTATTTCGTGAATTTATGCCGGAGTCTCTTCCATTTGTCCGTTCTATCCTGTTTACTGCTCCACAGGAGTTTCCTGATAGCTTCCCTCTCATTATCAGTACCGAAGCAGATGAGGTTGTCATTCTCTGAAAGCCGGAAATCCCCTGAGGGGCTGTAAACATAGCTGTCGTCACTTCTTCTGACAGCTATTATCACAACACCTGTACTCCCGTTCAGCTGCAGCTTTTTGAGTGTCCAGCCAATGGAAGGACATCCCCTGGCGATTTCTATACTGAGATAACCTTCGGTATTCTCCCGGGCAAAGACGATCCTGTCCAGAAACCTGGCAACATTGGGGCGGATCATCTCATTTGAGATCCTGAATCCTTCCGCAGTATCCTGATTAACAGTTCTTCTTGTCCCCACAAGTTTAAGTTTTCTTTCAGCGGAGATATCGGAAGCTACCGAATATATTTCCAGCTTGGGGTTGATCCTTCTTGCGGAAAGGCTGAGAAAGACGTTACTTCGGTCGTCCGGAAGTACACAGAATAATGCCTGAACATCGATCAGACCTGATTTCTTCAATACACTGTCAGTCAGACAGTTGCCCTGTATGGTAGTAATGTTGTCACCTAGATTTGCTGCACTTGTCAGGGCATCGGGATCAATATCAATTACCCTGACAGAATAACCATACCTGATGAGTTCCTTAATTACGAAAAGACCAGTTTCACCTGCCCCGCATACCGCACAGATCGAAGAGCCGTTATCCGAATGGCTCACAGTAATTTCCTTCTTCCACGTCGCTGCAGCGTTCTGCAGAGAAGCTGAAGCTGTTCAGGGGTTTCAATGGCGAGTAGAACATCAGCCTCTTCAAGTGTGTATTCCGCTCCTGGATTGTACACAACTGAACCGTTCTGTTTCATTATCGCAAATACACTTATACCGGTTCTACGACCGATGCTCAGCTCACCCAGGGTCTTTCCGATAGAGGGGCTGTTATTTTTTATTGTGTATTCCTCTATACGGCAGTTCTGATCCGTACTGTCTATCATCTTCTCCATGAAATCCATGGTCTCCCTGTTAAGGATACCTGCAACAAGTTTCTTCCCAACTGCGATGGAGGGAGTGAAGGATACATCGGCCCCTGCAAGTGCCAGCTTTTCCTCATTCTCCTCCCCCGCTGCCCTGCTTACTATCTTGATTTCGTTATTCATGAGATGTGCTGTCAGAGTCAGGTAGAGGTTGTCGCTATCGTCCTGCAGAACCGATACCATTCCCCTGGCTCTACTTATTCCCGCTTCTTCGAAAAGAACGTCATCCGATCTGTCACGTTGAAGATAGAGGAAACCGTTAATTTTCCTGAGATTGCACGGTGGTTTTTCATCGACATCAATACCCACTACGGGTATTCCTGTGCGGAGAAATTCTGAAATAACAACACTTCCGGCTCCGCTGCATCCGCATACGATGTAATGATCCTTTAAACGTGATATGTTCCTGAGTAATAAACGTCTTTTCATGTTTTCCGCAAGACGCGTTCCCACAAGGTAAGAAATAAAATTAGCATTTACGTATAGAATTGTCATATAGGCTATTAACACGAAAACAGTGACCCAGATATTGTAAGCTCTTCTCCATTTCTCGTCCATGAAATCGTAGGCGTATTCCCTTACAACGTCGTCGAATCCAACGGTTGTGATGGTTATGGCGGTCATATAGCCTGAAAGCAGAATCTCACCTGCAAAGGTGCTTTCATCCAGCTGCATTTCAATGTCGGTGATTTCGGAGAGCTGGGCAGCAGTGGGAGATTCAACATTTTTGAGAGTCTGAAGCGTAGCTATAAGCTGATCGTTTAGCATACCGGATTGATGGGTAGTGAAGATCAGGAAACCGGATACACCTATACTCATGACAATTACAAATAGTGTCAGGGCTACAGCGATTTTGCTCGAGAGAAAGTATGCAAAACCGTGCCATCTGTTCAAATTGACGAATTGGTTACGGTTGTGTCTGGAAATAGTCCGTAATGACATAAATCAGACTTTCACGTGTTCAAATATGTTCGGCGAAATGCTCCAGAGTTCATCGAATGCCTTCTCCCATGTTCTCTCAGTCGCCATTGTCCTTGCATTTCTACTCATCGAATCGCGCAGCTCTTTATTCATGGCAATTTTCAGAATAGTTTCTGAAAGTGATTCTGGATCGTGACTTACGAAAACAAGCCCTGTTTTACCGGTTTCTATTATTTCCTGGGGTCCTCCCCTGTCGCTGACCACTGCGGGAAGTCCGGAAGCCTGCGCTTCAAGGACGGAGTTTCCATAAGTATCGGTGGAACTGGGGAAAACGAATATGTCACATGATGCATAAGCTCTGGAAAGATCCTCTTCATGGAGCACTCCGCAGAAGTAGCATCCTCTTCCGCTGAGCTGATTGACAAGGTCTCCTCTAAATGGGCCATCTCCTGCCAGATAAAGTTCAAGATCAGGCATTGTCTTTCGGGCGATAATGAATGCCTTGGCAAGGATATCAAGATCCTTTTCCCGGGAGATTCTGCCGGCATACAGAAGTTTCATCGATTCGCGATTTCCACCGAACCTCAGTATGAATTCATCCGACTTCCAGTCAGGTGAGAAAAGAGTGCAGTCCGTTCCCCTGGGAAACAGCTTCATTCTATCTCTTGAAATCCCCATTTTCTCCAGATCGTCCATGTAGTATCTGCTGGGAACCAGAACTATATCCACATTGCTGTAGAACCATGCCGCCGCTGTTCCTGCCCATTCCCCCATCTTGCCATCCTGTGCTATATGGTTCACATGCCTTGGATAATCCGTGTGGTATATACCCGCAGCCGGGATTCCCAGAATCCTTGATATGCCCAGCGCTGCGAATCCCACAGGACCGGGTGTGGAAATGTACATCATGCCAAACCCTTCATCCTCCACGAACCGCAGAACCTCAAGAAAAGGAGGAATGGAAAGGAGTTTTGAATGATAATCAGGTACTGGAAATTCGCGGATGGGGGGAAAATTTACGACCCATCCAGGGAAGGAAAGAGGTCTGCTCTGCGATGCTATCACAGCCATATCTCTCCCGCTGTCCATTGCCAGGCGGCTGCATTTCTGAATCGTTCTGGAAACACCGTTAAGATCATCTATTGTGTCGGTGAACCAGACCCTTTTGTCGATATTTTTCAGGCTTCCCAGGATTTCAGGTGAAACTTCCGAAGCAATTCTTTCAACTGCCTCTTTCCCCTTTTTCCTGCTCAGATATGCCATGGGATAGGGAATATTGAGAAGAATAACCGGAATAAGAGCGGTGATTGCTTCGAGGGCATCAAGCAGCCTTCCATCCATGATCCGTTTAACAAGCACCGAGGAATAGTGCTGGAATAACTTGTTACTGAGCCTGTTAAGTATTTCAAATGTACGCTCGTCAATGCCTTCAGCTTCAAGTTCAGGGCTTCCGGATCGAAGGTTCAGGTCTTTGCCTATCTCTATGAGCTGGTCTGCGAAAATCGTTTCAAAACCCGGCTCCCCCGATTTTCTGGCTTTCTTGATAAACTGGTGGAAAAGAAAATCCGCTTTGTGCCACAATGTGGGCTCAACTGAAGATATGGATGGCCTGAAAAATCGATCTGCAGCCATTGTGGCTATAGCTGGTATCTTCTTGGCGGTAAGCCTGTCCCTATAAAAGGAATACGCGATGGAGTAGACTGAGTAGGCGGAACGTATTGCGTTACCGTGTTCGCCACGGAGGATTCCTTTCCCCTGTTTGATCTGATTCAGATAATCTTCCAGATTCTCTGCATCCGCAACCTCAGTATAGGTCAGACCCATGAATCTGCCGCAGTGATCATCGGATCCAGCTGTGAAGCCGGTGAAATCAGGGTCACCTTTTATCGATCTGACAACTGGAAGAACTGACTCATTTTCCAGTCTGGATCTTGTGCCGTTAAGGGATTCGATCAGACCTATTCTCTTTACGATTACCGCGAATTCATCACTTGTCAGATCCGTATCCGGGGAATAGAAAGGGTGGGCAAGTGAATGGATTATTCCTTCATCATCAAAGTAATCCAGAAGGGATAGAAATGAATCTCTCAAGATGATAATTTCGTCATGCTGCTGCTGCGTGATGTTGAATGCCAGGATATGCACTGAAGTTCTGGTTCCGGGAAGGTAAGTTCTTATTTCCTCGCTGATGAAAGTCCCCGGCAGGTGAGATATGCTGAGAGCTCCTTCGATTGTATTGATGTCGGTTATTGTGACGAAATCCATGCCGCGTTTCCGTGCAAGTTCATATATCAGTTCGGGTGGCGTGAAGCTTTCGGGGGCTTTGAGCGATCGGAGAGCCCATCGTCCGGATTCCATCGAATACTTTGAATGAACGTGAAGATCACATGAAAATGCAGCCATTCTACCTCCCTGATGCCTCTCTGAACGAATGGATAAGTATCATACGAAAGTATCAGGCTTCGGTCACATGGGGGCCGGACCTAACATCTAAACATTTTCCATTGTTACTACTGTAACTAATGTTAAGATGTTAGGCCCGGCCCCACTCGAATTTATCTTTCTACTGCAACTATCCCTTGAGGGCCATCTCCGGCAGATAGTGAGCCCAAAAGAGTATGGAACTGCCAGAGTGCCATATAGACCTTGTCTTCAGCGAAATCGGTCATATAGAAAGTATCACCGCAGACGGCAAGACCTGCCATGGTTATCGATGAATCTGGTATCCATGTCGATTGGAGTGATCCGGATTCGTTGTAAAAGAATATTGAAGACCCCCATGCGTCACAGCAGGCAAAAGAGCTGCCCAGTCTGACCGGTGAGTGGGGATTTCCTCCGGTCTGCACCTGAGCAGAAATGGTTGCGGTGACAGGGTCGATAATGGAAATAACGCCGTCATCAGTGAAAGTGGAAGAGAAGGCATGAATGTTGCCCGTTTCACTGCAGTACCACAGCTCGGTTGTGTTCTGTCCGGTGTCGATCCACCCGGTCTCATCGAGGGTTACCGCATCGATGACCGTTACGCCTCCGGGTGTTGTTTCCGGGTAGTAGTCACCGTGACTTACGAAGATATTGCCGGCTGCAAGTGCGATTCCGTAAGGATAATCGGGAACATCCACTGCTCCGCCAAGTGTCCAGGTCTCAGTTGATACGGTTGCTATCTGACCGGTGAGCAGCAGAGTTACCCAGATGTTGTCGTAGCCGTATGCCATAGCCCATGGATTGCTGCCCCCCGGAAAGACTATCTCGTGCTGTATTGAACCCGATACGGAGAGATCGACGACCTGAAGAATCGAAGAAAGAGAATTCAGAACTGCGAGCCTGTCCGAACCCAGATAGAGAAGATGATTTGGCGCACTCCCGGTAACATAGGCAGTAGTTACAAGTGAATCGCTTTCGGGGAAGTATAGATCAATAGTATTACCCAGCCCGTTGAACCATGCAATCACAAAGCCCTCTGGATTTGTTCCGGGATCGGGCTCAACAGGTGAGTTGC
>CAZUYF010000142.1:0-5514 GCA_964624675.1 uncultured bacterium | reverse complement strand
CCGGTTCGTTCGCACCATGCCTTTATGTCAACCGGGAAAGAGGGGCAGTCCGCGAGAACCTCAAGCATATCGCCAGGCTGCAGTTCTTTGGCCTTTATGGCTATTTTCAATATCGGCTGGGGGCATTTCAGTCCAAGCGCGTCAAGTACAATAGAAGCCATTATAATTTTCCTTCCGTATTAGAATGAGAATGTTGTTTTTGCGTCCTGAATTTCGGCCATGAAGGTGGTTGCGCCACCTATATCGATATCGTCCCTGAGGTCTGCAGCCGTAACATCATGTGCTTCCAGGCCCAGCTCGCACAGCATCATGCGGCCGCCGAGCACCAATACTCCCTCAAGAAGATCCTTCATATCAGGCATACCTTTTCCGGTCATGCTTTCCAGGAAGCCCGGTTTCAGAGCTGGAACCGCTGCCGGTGTGAAGAAAATCACAACATCATCGCCTGATGCAACCGCTGAGGAAGCCAGGATGAATGCAGGGTATAAGTTGGATTTTTCGGATCCGTTACAGATGAACGCTACTTTACCCATTAAAGAGTCTCCTTCCGGGGTGATTTCCCCAGTTTGCTCAGGCGCTCTTTCAGCGCCCGTTTGAATTTACCTCTGACATTTTCAATTTCTGCTTCCGGCCAATCCTTGATCAGGGTTTCCAGTGCAGCTTTGACAAGACCCGGTCTACGGAGGTAGTAACATCTGTAGGAACCGTCCCGGTCCGAAGCGACTATTCCTGAATTCTTCAGAATTGTAAGGTGCTGGGATATGTTGGGCTGTCTGACATCGAGTATTTCATGGATGGCTGTAACGCACCTGGGATTCCTTAGCAGCTCATCCATTATCATAAGCCTCACCGGATGAGCCATTGCTTTGAGTACTTCGGCAATCGCCTCAAAATCGATTTGATCCGGCTTGTAATCAGAAATTATTTCACCATTTCTTTGAAAGGATATTCTAATATTCGAATACGGAATCGTATTCCAATTTCATGCTGCTGTCAAGCTCCAGATGAAGGGGATCAGGTCTGCTGATCAGGACTGCGCAGTATGTCATCCCCGCTTATAGATTTCCTTCTTGTTTCCTTGTCTTCGTACATGAGGGAATCGGCATTGCTGAGAAGCATTCCGATCTGAGTCTGATAACACAGTACGGTAGAATAGTATCCTATACTGAGGGACAGCGTGAAGGGAATGGGCCTGGTCTCAATGGTTTCTTCAAGGCGTTTGTCTATCCTTGCCCTGATGGATTCCACTGTGAGACCGGGAGTATCAAGGAAAAGCACAACGAATTCATCCCCGCCCAGCCTGGCGATGATGTCTGAATCCCGAAAGCAGCTCTTCAATACTCTTGCAGTTATTCCAAGAGCCCTGTCACCTTCCGAATGGCCCAGCTTATCGTTTATCAGCTTAAGGTAATCGAGATCAACGTAAAGAAGACCGATCTCCGGCTGTTTCCGAAGGGAAGAATCAAGCAGCTGCTTGCCCAGCGTCATAAACCCCCGTCTATTGTACAGGCCTGTAAGACTGTCGCGTAGAGAAAGTTCCGTAAGTCTTTTTTCAAGACGGACACGCTTTGTGATATCTAGAAATGAAAGAATGTAGCACGGCTCTTCATCATCGGTATCCACGGTAATAGCTGTAGCATGTGCCATGAAAGTTGTGCTGTCCCTGCGCTGACATTCTATTTCGTCATCCCATTGACCTCTTTCTCTAATACACTCCATCAGGCTGTCAAAGTCACCCATGTATGGAAGAAGATCGGATATGTCCAGATTCAGCATATCCGTTCTGCTGTACCTCCAGTAGTTCAGAGCTTCCACATTTGCGTAGTCTATCTTCCAGGAACTGTTGGTTATTACCATGGCACTGAGCGCACTGTCCAGCGCGCTGTTCTTCTTGATCATATCACTCTGGAGGCGTTTTCTCTGAGAGGTGTCCCTTAATGTCAGAAGTATGACACTCTGATGGTTGCTGCTTACGAGGCTTAGGGTCATATCCATTGATTTGAAGGAACCGTCATGACATTTCACTGTCTGATCAAGAAATACACCGTCAACAATCTCAGGGATGCCGTCCTGCAGGTGGAGATGATAGGATGCTTTCTCATCAGGGAGGATCTCTGTCAGTTTTTTGCCGATCAGGCTCGAGCGTTTGTAACTAAGCACAGCTTCAACAGCATCGCTGATCCTTTGTATTGTTCCTGAAACTGCATCGACAACCACCAGGATATCAACCGCGTTCCGAAATACAAGCTCAAGGCTGTTAAGCTGACGTTGCAGCTGAACGTTTTTCTTCTTAAGGTCCGCAACAGAGTCAGATGTTGTTTCCACTTATATCTCTCCTGTTTCTGAATCATGAAAAGGTACAATAATCAATTTCGCACGAAAGGGAGTAGTTTCACTTTTCACCTCAGCTGCAAAGGATCGCAGTTCTGTGCAGGAATCCGGATTATTGTGACATTGACAGAATCATTATGTGAGATATATCGTCCTGCTGGCAGCCGGGAATGAGTCCGCGAAGAGGTCTTACAGAAAAGGGGATGAAATGGGAAAAAAGCTCGAACTGAATCCGGGAGAAAACATACTTATCGATGCTAAAAGGTCTTCATTACAGGGGAAAAAGGTGAAATTCCCCGTTTATTCACGGTGCGTTCTGACAGATCAGAGATTCGTATACTTCGACCTTGGCAAGATGGCCCCTTTGCATATGCAGCTGGGCATTCTTATCATGCTGCTGGTTAAAGGTAATCCTGTAAGCCTTCCTCTGGAAGGACTTAAGGCAAGCAGAGGCAAATATGCCAGGAACAAAAAGCTGCTTGAGCTGAAAGCAATAGATGGGTCAGCGGTGCTCCTCAGCGGGTTCGAAAAATCCCTTGAATGGTTCAGGGATTCTCTCCTGAGTAATGGCATAGGTCTAAGCCAGACCGGCACCGAGGAGTGGCAGGTTACTCTTTAATCCAGCCTCTTTCCGTTTCTTAAGGGATGCTTCCTGGCGTTGCCCTTTGAAGTTTCGACGGGATATCTCTTTTCGTTGAGCTTAAGTTTTCTGTTGACGATCTGTTCTATATCCAGCTTCAGTTCATGGGCTAGAATAGTCAGGAATATTGCTATATCGGCAATTTCTTCTCCGATTGAAATAATGGATTCACTGTCGAAGTTCTTCGATTCATCGCAGGTTTTCCAGAGGAAATTCTCAAGCAGTTCTGCGGACTCAATAGCAATAGCTTCCGCAAGATTCTTCGGATCGTGAAACTGTTTCCAGTCACGAAGGTCACGGAATTCGATGATCTTTTCTCTCAGCCTGTCAAGCATAATGCCCCCAAGTGGATAGGGTTTAATCTGCTTCCTGAACATTCCGTTCAGTTACAATCATTTCATCATTGACCAGTTCGGTAACCGTAGTTATCAGTGAATCGGGACTCTGGAATTCTGTTTGTTCACTCCTTACAAGCAGCAGGTGACCCTCTTCAACAAAGTAGTATTCCGTTCCGTATATCCCCATTCCGTCACGATGGAAACATTTGATCGTCTTGTTGTCCTGATCGAATTCTGGTGAAACAAGGCTGCTTTCCTCGTATTCCATCGAGCGGAAGAACGATCCGGTATCAGGATCGAACAGCCAGAAGTACCAGCAGGTATTCGGGCCTGCAGTCGGGAATTGCATCAGACGGAAATCCGTATATCCATCGAAGTTCATGTCCTCCGCGATCAAGTACCCCTGAAGCTCACTGTTCTCGTAGTAGTTCGATTCCAGTCCATCGAATACGACAACGCTGTCTCCTCCAAGGGGAGCAGCCGTCAGGGTGTGAGCCAGTCGGAATCCCGGAGCCGCGTCTGGAGGACCCACCCAGTAGAGAGATATCTCGAAAGGTTCCAGATCACTGTGGACCGATAGCGTGCACTGCGTCAAACCCGGACTTGCTGCCGACTCAATCCCCATTGAATCGATGGGAGCAGATTCATATTCCACCTGATGATCATCACGTACTTCCGCATCAGGCTCCTCTCCGCAGCCTGAGAAGATTATCATTATTGAAAGAAGTACAAAAATCATACTTGAAGATGCCATACCTGACCCCTCTGCTCTATACAGGTTGCTTATTTCAGATCATTATGATTTCATGCAATTTAAACCAGCAGCTTATCCGGGGCAAGTCCCCGCTATTCACGGGCTTTGCAGAATTCACCCGGGCAGAGCCCGGAAACCGTGACACTGCTTCCATGGAAGTGTAGTATAGAATGGAAAATAACCAGGAAGGTGAGTGGATCTATGATCAGTAATCCTGTAATTGACGCCATGATGAACAGGAGATCTATAAGGAAATACCGGGAGGAACAGCCTTCGGACGAAGTAATAGAAACCATTGTCCGTGCTGGTCAGCAGGCTCCATTTGCCATGCAGATGGGCAGTGTTCTCCTTTCTCGGGAGTTAGAACACAATGTATTCAGGGCTCCTCTTCTTTTCACCATATGTGTCGATGTATACAGAATGGAAAGGGTAATGGAGATGCGGGGCTGGAAGAGAAAGGCTTCGGACATTTATACGCTGCTGTTCGGGATACAGGACGCCGCCTATATGGCGGAGAACATGGTAATAGCCGCGGAAAGCCTTGGGCTTGGAAGCTGCTATATCGGAGCTGCCCCATTCATGGTGAAGAAGATAAGGGAGCTGTACGAACTTCCGGACAGGATTCTTCCGCTGGTGATGTTAACAATGGGGTATCCCTCTGAAGAACCTCCGGTCAGACCCAGGTATCCCATGGATTTTCACCTTTTCGAGGGCAAGTACACCCATTTTAACGATGACGCAGTGTCTGAAGCAATGGAGGAAATGGACTCGGGGTACCTCAGACAGAACTACTACAGGGAAGCCAACTTCATGATACCGCTGCCGGAAGGAACTGAAGAAACGTTTGATTTTGACAATTACTCCTGGACGGAGCACATTTCCCGCAAGCTGGGACTCTGGGGCGGAGATCCTGAAGAACTCCTTAATAATCTGAAACTCTGCGGGTTCGATATTGAAAGAGCCACTGGCTCTGAGGGTTAAGTACCCTGTTCGGAATTCCGGGATTGACGCTACTCGGGAGTGTAAATATCGTGCATAGAATAACACCGGAAGTTAAAGATATTAAAGATCGGACTCCATTCCATGCCGGATGAGAAGGCAAGTTGTGCAATCAGCTCAGACAGCACTGCTGTAATTCACGGAGTTGCAGCTATAACCGCAGCTCTTCTGCTTGCGATGCTGTCGGTTTTTCCAGGATTGTTCGACTCGACACTTACATCCCGCCTCGCGGTCTATCCTGTCTGCGCTCTGCTTGTCCTTTTCGCGGGTAGAAAACACATCCCTGTCTGGGCAGTGATCACCGCAGTACTTCTTACTTTTCTGCCCCTGATTGGAATGCTTACGGCTTCCATCCCCATCCAGGGAATACTCCCGGCTGTGAAGTGGATTTCCTTCGGTCTTATGATTGCAGGAGCAGCCGGTATTGCAAGGTCTATCGGTTCTCGATCGAT
>CAZUYF010000141.1:0-5568 GCA_964624675.1 uncultured bacterium | reverse complement strand
CCTGAATACCAGGGAAAAGGTGTTGATGCTCTCATGACCTACGAAATCGGAAAAAGCGCTTTCAAAAGGAAGATGGAATTCGCCGAGAGCAACCATGAACTGGAAGACAATAAAAAGATCCAGGCAATGTGGAAACTCTACGAAAAACGTCTCCATCGGAAGATACGCGTCTACCACCGCACCCTGGGGACGTAGCACACTTCTTCAACTTGTTGACCGTATATCATCGGTATAGAATTAATATATACAGATATATTTATTTTATTATGCTTTCCTTTATTAAGCTATATCTCACCATGAACTGAGCATATCACCTGAACTGATTGCTTCGTATTTATGATACTGTAGGGCAGGCCGCTTTGCGGACACACTAGATTCAGCGCACTGTCAAATTGATGAAGTTCATCTATGTTATCGGCGTAACGGCCGTTCTGATCCATATAGTCATCCTCTGCATCCAGTATCCTGTACATGTTCTCGAAGCAGTGTTCTGAATTCGTATCCTGAGGTATGACCTGTTCGTGTATCTTCTCTGTATCAGCGGCATCTCTCTTACTATTCATCGCAAAGAAAAAGGTGAAGGCGGCTACTGAGATAGCCATCATCACTGAAACCAATACGATGATCTTCCTGAGGTGGTTCGCCTGCGCACCAGCAGATCGATGCGATCTGCGGGACAGATCGCTTCCGCAGAAGGGACATTGATCGGTTCTGTCGAGAAGTTCGTGTCCGCAAGAAGGACATTTGGGATAATTCATCACTGGTTTCTCCATTTCATGATAATCTCATGTCCTGTTTCAGCATTCATCATCCATTCATGATGTAAACAGTTTTGCAGTTCATGAATTCAATCATCCCGCTGCGGGATAACTCTCTGCCGAAACCGGAAAGATTAATTCCACCGAAGGGCAGCCTTGGATCAGACCGGACAAATGTATTCACAAAGCAGGCTCCAGAGTTTAGCTCAAGAGCTATCTTCTCTCCCCTGCGGCTGTTGCGAGTGTATACTGAAGCCCCTAGACCGTAAGGAGTATCGTTCGCAAGTCTTACAGCTTCACCCTCATTCTTCACAGAACAGACAGCCGCGACAGGTCCGAAGGTTTCCTCATCAAAAACGGGCATCCCTCTTCTGCATCCTTTGAGTACTGTAGGCGGGTAGAAAGCTCCCGGATGTTCCGGCAAACTGCCTCCCGTGACCAGTTCAGCCCCCATATCAACACTTTCCATGACCTGCCTGTGGATGTTGTCGCGAAGGTCGACCCTTGCCATGGGTCCCATATTCACTTTCATATCCATAGGGTCACCCATCCTCATGGATTTCATCGCCGCGGCAAGCAGTCCCAGGTATTCGCTGTAAACACTTTCATGTACAATGAATCTCTTGGGCGCGATGCAGTTCTGTCCGGCATTGATAAGCCTGGAAAACGCCGTTTCAGCGGCTGCATGTTTAAGATCCGCATCTTCCAGAATAATCGCCGGATCACTCCCGCCAAGCTCCAGTACGCACTTCTTAACGGCGGATCCCGCCTCCTTAGCGACTGCCCTGCCTGCCTCCCCGCTCCCGGTAAGAGTCACTGCCTTCACCCTTTCATCGGCAATTATCCTGCGGGATACTTCGGGAACCTCTTCCGCAGGAGCGAGAATAAGTCCTGCCAGGCCATCAAGAAATCCTGCTTCCCTGAACAGCTCCGGGATGCTCTCGGCACATCCGGTAACATTCGGGGAATGCTTGAGAATAAAGGTGTTTCCCGCCATCACGGCAGGCGCAGCGAACCTGAAAAACTGCCAGAACGGGAAGTTCCAGGGCATTACGGCGAATATGACCCCGAGGGGTTGATAACAGACGTAAGATTTATCTGCGTCTGTTTTCCTTGCCTTCTTGGCAATTATGCGGGAACCGTACTGAGCGTAGTACCTGCAAACCCAGGCGCATTTCTCTATTTCGGACTGTCCCTGAGCTACAGGCTTGCCCATCTCCGAAGCCATCTCAACTGCCAGCTGGTGCTTCCCCGATTCAAGCAGAGCAGCCAGATCCCTCAGTTTCTCAGCGCGTTTGTCCATCCCGGTATCGCGCCAGAGTCTGAATGCCCTGTCAGCCTTCGCAATAGCATTCTCGACCTCTTCCGGGGTGTTCCCATTCCATGACCGGATGACTTTGCCTGTAAAAGGATTTATCGATTGAAGCACTCTTCACCATCCCTGAATAGTGTTTTAGGAATTGCAGCTTCCATAACCTTTCAACTATACTATTTCATACATTCATGAAAGGGAAGTTAACCGGTTTTACCAAAAATACAAAGAGGGAGTAATATGAAATCTTCCGGACTCACTGTTCTCTTTCTTTTCCTTGCAGTCGGCACTTCCGCGGCAGCCTCTCTGGCTTCCGTTGAGTTCCTCGGCTTTTCGACTGATGGAAAGTACGCAGCAATGGAGCAATACTGGATCGAGGATGGAAGCGGATTCCCCGGTGCGGAAATTGTAGTCATGTCAGTTACTGATAACAGCGTAATCAGGATTTTCGAAGCACAATGGACCGAAGAATTGATGTATGAAAGCGGTGTCGAGATCTGCTATGAGAACAACATGAATCCGGCCAGGGAAATCGTTCTTGGTTACGCTGAATCCTTTCTGGACAGCCTTGATATCTCTTCTGAGAACGAGGGTGTTCACTCTGTATGCCATCCTCTTACCGATATGGGCGCAGAACCGGATAGCGTTCTGTTCGTGACATGGGTGGGTTCACCGATGTGGATGGGGCCGGAACTCAGTCTGAGTCTGCAGAACCATTCGGAAGAACCGGATTCCCCTCCAGATTGGCTCTCAATGTTCGAAACTCCCGTTCTTCTGGAAGTACTGATTACGGATGCGAACGGTTCTGCGGTAATGCACTTTCGTGATAACTCACCGCAGCCGGGGCACAGGTACGTATCCAATTATCGCATTAGAGATGTATACGTTTACGATGACAGTCTGACTGCCATCATTCTGAATACAACGGAACCCGGTTTTGAGGGTCCAGATGGAATGTTCAGGATGGTCACAGGAGTGCTATCCATTCACTGAAGGAAGGGGTTGCTCCTTCTCTCAACAGCTATGGTGGATTCGGGGCCGTGGCCGGGATGGACAACAGTATCCCCGGGAAGAATCAGGAGTTTCTCTCTGATTGAGGAAATGAGCAGATCATATTCCCCGCCGGGAAGATCGGTTCTTCCTATTGATCCTTCGAAAAGCGCGTCCCCGGTGAATACATGCCCCGGTATGTAAATACTTATCCCACCCGGAGAATGGCCCGGTGTGTGTATTATTGTAAATCGCAACAGGCCAACCGTGATCTCTTCTCCGCCACCAAGCAGGTCGGTGGGCTCGGGCGAATCTTCAACAGACATGCCCCAGTAATCAGCATGCTCACGTGCATTCCTCAGGTAATGCAGATCATCTGCGTGAAGGTAAAGACGGAGGGAATCCGTATGAGCCATAAGGTAAGCGTTTCCACCGATATGATCGAAATGCCCGTGCGTATCTATCAGTGCAACCGGATCCAGCTTAAGGTTCTCAAGTGTTCGGGTGATTCTTTCCCCGTGACCTCCGGGATCTATAATCAGGCATTCATGTGAATCAGGGCACCCGACAATGTAGCAGTTCACATCCAGGGGGCCGGTGGGTATCCTGTGAATTATGGTTTCCATGATTATCTGCCTCTGGTATCTTGAAGATGAATAGCTATCCTGTCCAACATGCCTGAATATAATGTATTGAAAGGTGGATTCTTCTCATGAAGAATAATGTGCATTTATAAGAAATATACTGATAAATTAAGTAATTTTGGTGTTTGTATTATGATAAACATATTAATTGCACCAGTAAGTTGAAGAAGTGTGGTACGTCCCCGAGATGGTTTTGCACGTCAACACCTGACTCTATATATTCAGGTTAGTCATTTTGGACAAGGATATATGCACCCGGGGATCAGCCCCGTTTCACTATCGCGCAGTTCTCAGAATAGAGAAGCGCAAACAAAGGAAGATTCATTTGAAGAATCTTACTGTTTTAATAACCCTTCTTCTCCTTACAGCTACAATGGCTTCAGCGGCTGTAACCTTCTATACGGGTCAAGGCATTTTTGAAGGTCTCTATCCCGGTCTTACAACAGAGGATTATTCGGGCACAATCGTACCGCAGGATACTGTTATTGCCGGCATGGGTCCCTTCAACAGTTCAACAAACAATCTATGTTTCACTCCAGGAGGAATCGTTGACGGGATATCTCTTGATAACCTCGAAGGTAACATGGATGTAGTTCTTACACCTCCATTCCTTGGTGTAACCAGTGTTACTGTTGGTCCAAATACATTCTCAGATAATGGCGTTTTTTATTTCTCGGCTCCAGTGAATGCGTTCGGGATTGATATAGTGATGCCCTTTGGAGCAGGAACTGTTGATATAGAAGTATTCGGAGCAGGCGGTTCTCTCGGTACTACAACCGCATCAGGTGATCTGACCGGTATATTCTGGGGAGTCTTCTCCGATGAGGATATCACCAGAATCGAATTCATAGAGCCCCTAACTAACGGAGAACTTTTCTCGAATGCTCAGTTCGGAGCAGTCTCAGCGCTTGAGAACTCCACCTGGGGTAATATCAAAACTTCGTTCTAGTTCAAATCATACAGGGGATCGGACTCAACGTCCGGTCCCCCCGGAGAAGAAATCCTCAACATCGGCAGGACCCGTACCTGTTATTCTGAAAAATATATCCTGCAGGTCTTCTCCGCCCAGCTGATCGGTTCTTAAAACCTCTATCAGTCTGCCTTCATGAATAATGCCTAATCTATCGCAGAAAGCCTGTGCCACGGGAAGCGTATGAGTTGAAAGTATAATTGCCGCTCCTGAAGCTGCGGCAGCCCTGGCCATCCTGTTGAAAGTTTCAGCGGTTGCGGGATCAAGCCCCACATGAGGTTCGTCTATTACATAAAGAGCAGGACGGGCTATGAATGCCGCAGAAAGAACTACTCTCTGGACCATGCCATGGGAATACCCCTCGGCTCTGCTGTCAATCCACCCTCCCATGTTGTAAAGATCCTCGTTGAAAGCTATTCTCCTCTCCAGTTCATCCGGAGGAATACCTCTCATTCTGCCTGTGAATCTGAGAAATTCCCTGCCGGACAACCGGGGATATATCGTCGGTTCATCAGGTACATAGGCAATATGAGCCCTTGCTCCCTCAGGATCTTCTGCTGCGTCTATGGAATTAACCTCAATACGTCCACTGTCCGGCACGACAAGCCCGGGTATCATTTTCAGCGTTGTTGTTTTCCCGGCACCGTTGGGTCCGAGGAGTCCGAATACCTCCCCGGAAGGAATGTCCAGAGAGAGGTCAATGACAGCATCAGTACTTCCGTAGGTTTTTGAAAGGTTATCGATTTTAAGCATCATCTACCCTCCTCATCCATTCCAAGCAGTGCCCGCACGTAGGATTCAAGGTTGAAATCAAGAAGGTCTTCGCTCCCCTCACCCACACCTATGTATTTAACAGGTATGCTCAGCTGGCTGGCCATCGCCAGAACTGACCCC
>CAZUYF010000140.1:0-5571 GCA_964624675.1 uncultured bacterium | reverse complement strand
GATTTGACAAGCCATCTCAAGGCTGACCGAAGTCATGGAGGATACACCCTCTTCCGCCATGGTTATTCCAAATAGACGGTCAGCGGATTCCATAGTTCTCTTGTTATGAGTAATGACGATGAACTGAGTTCTGTTTACAAATCCTCTGAGCAGGTTGATGTAATTATCCACGTTCGTATCGTCCAGAGGAGCATCAAGCTCATCCAGCACGCAGAAAGGAGACGGCTTTACAAGGTACAGGGCGAAGAGGAGAGCCGCTGCAGTCATTGCCTGCTCACCGCTTGAAAGCGCTGTGATATTATCAAGTTTCTTGCCGGGGGGTCTGGCTATAATCTGTACTCCTCCCTCCAGCGGATCTTCTGAATCCAGAGCTATTATCTCGGCCTCACCACCGCCGAAAAGACTAGTGAACATCTCCTTGAAGTGCTTCTTCACCTCAACGAATGTTTCATCGAACTTCCTGGCAGCTGTTCTGTTTATTTCGCTGATGGCGCTCATGAGGGATTCTCTGGCTTCGCTCAGATCCGCCCTCTGCTCATTAAGAAATTCGATCCGTTTTCTGGCTTCCTCGTATTCAGCAACAGCCAGCATATTAACAGGGCCCAGATTTTCCCGGTAGCCCATCTGTTTTTCAAGCTCGCTGACAAGTTTTTCATTTGAATAATCCCAGTAACGACTGTCTTCATCGGGAAGAGTCAGCTCCTTTATGCTGAGTTCTTCAAAGCGGCTTCTGACTATTTCCATTTCACCGGAAACCGATGCTTTGTCTTCTCGAGAAGAGGATAGCTCCTCCCTCTGAAGTGCCAATTCCTCATCTGACTGTTTCGATTTCTCCAGCCACTCAGCCCGCTCTCTGCTCGCTTCGGTCCTGCTGTTCTCGGCTTCCTCCCTTGTGGCGGAAAGATTCTCAAGCTTCACGTTGAAATCAGCTATTGTATCGTTAAGTGCGGCTCCGTCTTCCCTCAGCTCACTGATTCTCTCATCGATCTCACCGCTTCTTTCCGATGCCACGGATGAGCCTGCCTGGAGACGTTTTCTATCAGCTTCCATCTGCTTCAGTGATGTCTCATGTTTCGACAATTCAAGCTTCGCACTGTTCTCCTCCCTGATCAGGATATTCAGATCAATGCCAAGGTTCTCCCTCGATTTTTCGATCTCCTGCAGAGAGGTCGATAATCTGTCCATATTTTCCGTTGAAAGTTTAAGTTTATCCGTGCTCTCAACTGAATCCTGTTCCAGCGAGATCTGCCGGAGGGCTGGAAGCTTCTCATCGATAACCATCAATTCGGATTGCAGTTCGTTCACCCTTTTTCGGTAACCTGCAGTGGTTGCCTGCAGCGACGCCTCTTCCATCTCGGCGACAGATATCTGCAAGCGCAGGTCCTCAAAGGTGGCTTCCTGTACCTTCAGCCTTTCCAGAAGTTCCGTTTCGGATGAACGGAGGGTTTCCAGTTCACAGGCATAGCTAAGAGCCTTCTTTTCCGCTTCCATGGCCAGCGCTTCCCTCTCGATGATTCCTCCGCCCGACTCGGGAACCCCCAGCCTTACAAGGCCGTCCTTCCGGAATAGATCTCCTTCAATTGTTACAATATCCAGGTCCGTGCCGCTGAAGAACCACTGCGCAGCCTTCTCCCTGTCAGGAGCCATAATCGCCCCTGCAAGCAGATTTCTGAGACTGTCGAGGGAATCCTCTTTTAGGCAATCAGGCAGCCAGACTGCCCCCTCCGGGATTTCAGGTCTGTCCGCTTTCCTCAAGTTCAGATAGTACCGCTCACCATTGTTCCCATCAGGCAGAACACCTGAACCCTCCCAGATCATCGAATCCTGGAACGAATCCAGCCATGCTCCCACAGCTATCCCCATTCCGCTGCGCACGGACATGCGGGAGGATATTCCAGGACGATCATCGCGGAACGAAGGCTTCGCTTCTCTCAGACCTCTGATCCTTGCTTGAAGCAAACCTGCTTCCATCTCCAGGGAACGTATCAATGGCTTTACCCCGGAGATCTCATCGGAAATTCCTGCACGTGCAGCGCGGGTATCTTCAAGTGATGCAGTAAGAATTTCTTTTCTGGTCCTGATTTCCCCGAGCATTGTTTCCGCGTCTGTCAGGCTGTTATGCAGTTCTCCCTGAGCTGACTCACATTCTGCCTGCCGCTTCAGGGCATGCTCGATCTCCTGTCTTGCCCTCTCCCTGCCGCGAAGGTTGTCTGTATACTCCTTCTGAAGGGACTGAACGGTCTCCGATACAGCTCTGTACTCTTCACGTACTTTCTCAAGCTCCCCCGCTGCTCGGGCAAAGTGTTTCTCAGCCTGTTCGGAGTCGAATGAAGCCTTCCTGAGAATCTCTTCCGCATCACCTATCTGCTTCCCTGATGAAGCCTCACCTTTGAGCAGCTCATCCGCTTCCTTCCGGAGCTGTTCCGCCCTCTTCAGCTCATCGGATGATTCCCGCAGCGAGTTTTCTATCCGTGATTGAGTATTCCTGCGGCGCTCTTCGGTAACAGCCAGCTGCTCTCGGATACCGCTCATGGAGCCGTCGAGGTCGGCGCACTGGGCATGTTCGCTGTCAAGACGGGTCTGAGCCTTTTCAAGGGAAACCCTGGCCTGACTTTGCTTTGCGGTCGCTGCTGAAACGGCGGCTGAGGCTTTCTGTTCACGCCCGCTGCAGAGTTTCATCCTGTCTTCGAGTGTTCTGAGTTTTTCCTCTGATTCCTGCAGTGTTCTATGCTCCCTCAGACAACGGATCTCTGTGACCCGCCTCTCAGCTTTTTCCCATCTTCTGAATGCTGATACCTGCTTTTTGAGGGCGCTTACGTTACGATCAACTTCGGAAATGATATCGTCCAGTCTCTCAAGGTCAGCTCCGGCCGCGTTCAGCTTGAGCTCGGCGCGGTGACGCTGCATTTTGTACTTGACAATTCCGGCAGCTTCATCGAAGAGAAACCTTCTATCGGAAGGACCGCTATCGATCATCGTCTTGGTCATATTCTTCTCGAGTATCCAGTATCCGTTGCTGCCAAGACCTCTGTCCACGATGAGGTCCGTAATATCCATCAGCCTGCATCTGTTACCGTTCATGAGGTATTCGCTGTCCCCGGATCGGAATAGTCTTCTGGTAACGGAAACTTCATCGAAATCCAGGTCAAGTTCCCTCTTTGAATTATCAAATGTGAGAATTACTTCCGCCATCCCCTGTGATTTTCTCAGAACTGTACCGGAGAATATCACATCCTCCATACGGTCAGCGCGCAGATCACTGGGACTCTGGGAACCCAGTACCCAGCGGATAGCATCGGCTACGTTACTTTTTCCGCAGCCGTTAGGTCCGACAATGCACGAGATGCCTTCCTGAAATTCCATTTCAAAGGCATCTGCAAACGACTTAAAGCCAACTATTTCCAGCCTTTTCAGATACAAATGATGATGCTCCCGTCAGCTGTTATAATCCCCGAAGCATTCGAAGCTTCGTCACGGATTCAGAAAAATAGACAAAAAGACTCACCAGGACAAACCCGAGGGCAAGAAGACCCAGAGGATCGAGACCTGCAAGAATCAACCCGGAAGGCCAGAGGGTTGTATTCAGCATGTAAGATACGGCTGCGGATGTGAGATAAACTGACATGGCCAGGGATGAGTACTTACCCCATCTGTTGGAAGAAGGAGGTGAACCCAGCTTCTTTGCAACAAAAAGCCCTCCGACAGCGATAATCGCATCCCTTATCAGGAAGAGGATAACGAACCACAATGGAACACCGCCGAGAAAGGCAAGTGTAACTATGAAAGCACCAATGGCTATCTTGTCGGCAAGGGGATCGAAGATCTTTCCCCAGTCACTTATGGAATTTGTCTTCCTCGCTACAACACCGTCAATAACGTCCGAAAATACACCAACAAGTATCACGATAACTACGGGGATAATTTCTTTCTGCACAAGGAATACGCAGGCGATGAATGTAAGAGGGATCCTGCTGAGACTGATCAGATTAGGAATGTTGATGACTGGACCCTTCAAGGCTTGTTTCCCCCGCTTTCATCCCGATGGACATCGACTGCTATCATCTTCCGGGCATGCTCCATAGCGGCTGTTCCTCCGCCCAGCAGCCTCGTAAGCTCTTCTACGCGACTGTCTCTGTCGGAGAGAGTATCCACACGGGTGACCGGCAGTCCATCATCCATTTCCTTAACTACCGCAAGGTGCCTGTGGGCTTTAGAGGCTATCTGCGGGAGATGTGTGATCACTATGACCTGTCTTCTCCGTGAAACTCTATCCAGGGAATCGGCCAGAAGATTTGCCGTCTCTCCCCCGACACCGCTGTCGATCTCATCAAACACCATTGTGGGCGCCTGGGTTACACTGGCCAGAGCCAGCTTAAGGACAAGGCTCACTCTGGACATCTCACCGCCGCTGGCTACGGATGATAGAGGACCTGGTTTCATCCCCGGGTTAGCACTGAAATAGAACTCGGGTATCTCGCATCCATCCGAACAGATGCTTGCATCACCGATTATCAATGATCTATTATCTGGAGGGTCATTCATAACAACCTGGAAGACGGCGCCCGGCATGCCAAGCAGCTTCAGCTCCTTCTGAACCGATTTTTCAAGTTTCCCGGCACCGCTTTTTCTGGATTTGGAAAGCGCAATCGCAATTTCATGGAGGTTATCGGCTTTCCCGGGAATTATTTCCTGCAGCTGCTCATTCTCATTCTCCAGGAGATCGTACCGCTCAAGCTCCGATTCAAGCTGCGAACGCATACTGAGAAGACTATCCAGGGTCCCGCTGCACCTGCCCAGCAGTTCAGCGTAGCTGTCCAGTCTGTCATCGATCTCCTGAATCCTCCATGGAGCGCTGTCTATTCCCGAAAGCATGCTTTGACATTCTGAAGAGGCTTCATTCAACGCGATATCCGCCTGCTCGAGAAGCTCCAGAGTATCCTTCGTCTTTATTCCGGAATTTGCAAGGGAATAGCGGAATTCTCCAAGAGAATCAAGAATACCGTCGTCCCCGGAAATCCCTTCCGATATTTTCCCCAGAATCTCAGCACTGCTCTGGACAGCCTTCAGGGAGCGTCTTTCTTCCATGAGACTGTTGTAATCCTCAGCGGAGGGATTGAGTTTTTCAATCAGTGAAAGTTCATGCAGAGCAATATCCCTTTTCGAAGATACCGCAGAAAGCTGGGCACTCAGTTCATCCGATCGCTTTAGAGTATTCCTGTATTCGGCAAACCCGATGCCGAGTTTATCTGCCAGTGCAGAACAATTACTGAAACTATCGAGTGAGGTTTTCTGAACATGCCGACTCAGAAGCGCAGGGGTCGAACCCTGCGAATGAAGATCAACGAAACCGGCTAGAAGATCCCTGCCATCTTCCAGAGTTGTCAGTTCATCATTAATGAAAAAGCGGCTTCTGCCCTGTGATCTAACCTCTCTTCTAACCAGAAACTCAGAGCTATCCTCCAGAAGAAACAGGGCTTCTACGCTGGCTGCATACGATCCGGGTCTGACAAGTGATGTATCCGCCCGTTCTCCAAGAGCCAGAAGAAGGCCGTCTATCAGAATGGATTTACC
>CAZUYF010000139.1:3830-5574 GCA_964624675.1 uncultured bacterium | reverse complement strand
AAAGTAAAACTCCGTTCAGCCTCGAACTCAAAATCCGCTCTATTTTGTATGAATTTAAAACGCTGAAGAGTATCTGTGTGTTGGGAAAACCATAATATACAGCACAAAGTTTTGCTTGTTCAGACTGTAACTACTTGTCTGATACTGTCATAAATATACGCGGAATTATGAACGTATTTTGTTCCATTAAACCCCTTGACAAACATGTTTTTCATCTCTATTTCATTGCCATGCTTTTCATAAAAAGGGGTAACCTTGATCAGCTTCTGAAGTCCCTCATGGGGGATTACAGAGTGTATGTTCCTCACCGAATAGGGAACAGTACCGGCTATTCTCTACTGAGCGAGTCGGACACCAATTATGAAATAGGCGAGATCAGATCATTCGATCCGCTCAAATCATTCTATTTTCTTGGCCGAGAGAAGGTTGCGGAAGATTTCAAGCCTGATATTCTGCGGGATGATAAGCCTCCATGCATTGTGGGAGCCAAGGCGTGTGATCTGAAAGGTTTCAAAATACTTGATTTTGTTTTCATAGACGATGAATTCGGTGATCCCACTTACATGAAAGCAAGAGAAGATGGACTGATTATTTCCGCCGACTGTACAGGTTTTAGCGAAACATGCTTCTGTACCGCAGTAGATATCAATCCCTGGCCTGAATCCGATTATGATGTAAACCTGTCTCCAATTGAGGACGGTTTCGTAGTCAATACTGGAAGCGATAAAGGCCGCGACCTTATCGAAAGCAATAAGAACCTGTTCGCAGAAGCAACCGAGGCTCAGGCCGAGGCAATCGATCAGAACAGGAAAACTATTAAATCCGGTGTTGCAAAGAGTGCTAAGGAGCTTCGAATTCCTGTTCCGGACAGACTCAGACGGGTTATTGAAAAGCAGTACGAATCGAATATCTGGAAAGAAGCTTCCGAAGATTGTGTTGAATGCGGAGCATGCAATACCATATGTCCAACCTGTCACTGCTTCCTGCTTTACGATCAGAAATCCGATGCCAGGCTTGCAAGGTTCAGAGTATGGGATTCGTGTATGATACATGATTTTGCAAGAGTGGCCGGAGGAGAAAACCCGCGGGACAGGTTATGGATGAGGCTTAGAAACAGATTTGACAAGAAATTCACCTATTTCCCTGAAGTGCTCAAAGAGATAGGTTGTACCGGATGCGGCAGATGCATTTCTGCATGTCCGGGTAAGATTGACATAAGAGAAGTCCTGGCAAGACTGGAAGTATGATGAAGAATCCATACCGCTCCATTGAAGCAGAGGTTCTGAAGGTAACAACCGAAACACCTTCAATAAAAACATTCCTTCTGAAATCAAAAGAAGAACTCACTTTCAAACCCGGACAGTTCATGGAGTTTTCGGTTCCCGGGTCAGGTGAAGCTCCCTTCACTCCCTCATCAGATTCACAGATAAAAGACACGATGGAGATAACTATTGTGAAAGTCGGCAAAGTTACCGATGCCATTCACGAACTGAAACCCGGTGATACCGTTGGCCTGAGGGGACCGCTGGGTAAGGGATATCCACTTACGAAATTCATAGGCCAGGATGTTCTTGTTATCGGTGGCGGCGTCGGGCTTGCCCCGGTCAGGACTCTTATGTACGGCCTTTTCCACATGAGAGATCAGCTATCCGGGCTTGTCTACAGAGGCGGATGCAGAAATCCAAAGGAATTCCTTTACCGGAAGGAACTTGAGAAGTGGATGAAACGGGACGATATCGATATG
>CAZUYF010000139.1:0-3730 GCA_964624675.1 uncultured bacterium | reverse complement strand
ACTTACGATATGATCCGGGAATACCCCGGAATCTGGGAGTAGGACACTATGGAGATGAACAAAACAACGTTTGATCAGCTTCAAGGTAGAATCGATTCTGTTGCTAAGAAGAAAGGCGGGAAAAGGCTTTTCATAGACCTGGACATATGCAATTCTGAACAGTGCGAGGAATGCGTCATAGAATGCAGTTATTTCTTTCACCACATTAACAACGGAATTATATCCCTTATTGAACTTGCAACGTACGCCCTTATCTGCAGACAGTGCGAAGAACCGCATTGTGTAAACTCCTGCCCGCGAGACGCTCTTGAGAAAATAGAAGGCGGAGACATGCTTGTAAGGCATACAGCGCTCTGCGTTAACTGCCGATCCTGTTCACACGCCTGTCCATACGGAACCATATATCCTGAAATTGTACCGTATCTGGCAAATATCTGTGATTACTGCGAAGGCAGGGGAGATTATACCTGTGTTCCAACCTGTCCGTACGGCGCCCTGTCATCAGTCAAAGGGAAAATTGAGGGAGAGAACGTATTCGAACTCGGCAATCGTCTTGTTGTTCATTCCACTCATTGGGACAGGAGCAACGCATGACATTTGTCTACCTGCTTGTGTTCGGTTTTGCAGCTACAGCGATACTGGGTCTTATTACCAGCTGGATTGACAGAAAAGTAACAGCCAGGGTTCAATACAGGGTAGGTCCTCCTTTCCTCCAGCCCGTATACGATATAGTGAAGCTTCTGGGCAAGGAAACCGTTATACCGGCAGGGGCATCCAAGGTAACTTTCCTGATAGCTCCGGTTATCGGTATTTCCGGTGTGATTGCAGTTGCGACTCTCTTCTGGGTCAATCAATTCTTCAACGGTGGTTTCGTGGGAGACTGGATTGTAGCTATCTACCTTCTGGCAATTCCCTCACTCAGTATCATTCTCGGTGGATTCGCCTCAAGAAACCCTCTTGCCAGCCTCGGAGCCTCCAGGGAGATGAAACTTGTCATTGCTTATGAGCTTCCATTCATTCTAGCGGCGCTTGTTCCGGTGATCAGTTCACATTCCATTCGTCTGGGTGTTATCATAGACAGTCAGGCAGGGGGAGTATTTGCCGGCAACATTTCCGGTATACTGGCTCTGATAGTTTGCATTTTATGTGTTCAGGCAAAGCTTGCTTTTGTCCCCTTTGATATCCCGGAAGCCGAAACGGAAATATTGGAAGGTCCGATTGTAGAATACTCCGGCCCGGGGCTTGCCATATTCAAGCTCATGAAGAATATGCTTTTTTTCACGCTGCCTTTCTTCCTTATGATACTTTTCTTTGGCGGATTAAGATTGAATGGAATCAACATCCTCTGGACGATCCTTGAATACGTTGGAATTGTAGCGATAATCACCGTCATCCGTAATACGAACCCCAGGGTACGGATAGATCAGGCGGTAAGGTTTTTCTGGGGTCCGATGACATTGTTAGCTATTGTTGCCGTAATACTGGCACTAAAAGGTTTATAGAAGGGTAAGGCTGCAACTGTAATGAGCCTCAAGCTGAAAGCGCTCCTGAAATCACCCTGGGTTTTTCACCTGTCCACGGGCAGTTGCAACAACTGTGATATCGAAACACTGGACTGTCTTACTCCCAGGTTCGATATTGAACGTTTCGGCATGCTTCTGGTAGGCAGTATCAAGCATGCGGATGTTCTTCTTGTAAGTGGATCATGCAACAGGATGTCCGTTGAGCGAATGAAAGAACTTTTCGAGCAGGTTCCAAAACCTTGCCTGGTTGTCGCCATCGGAACCTGTGCCGGTTCCAGAGGGATCTTCAAGGACAGTTACAACTGCCCGGTTCCGCTCGATAAGATAATACCTGTCGACGTTTACATACCCGGTTGCCCGCCAAAACCGGAAGCTATTATCGCAGGTGCGGTAAAACTGATTGAGAAAGTTGGCAGCACCCTATGATAAGAGAAGAAGTACTTCTGGATTTCACCAGCCGCTTTCACGCGGATATTCTTGATCTGGAGGATAAGTCCAATACCAGGGTATATGTGAATATCACACCCGAGTCTATTGTCAGAATTGGAACTTACCTATTCAGAAATGTTGGCGCCAGGTTCAATACTGCCACAGCTACTGACATGCCTCCTAAAATCGAGATTCTCTACCATTTTATTGTTGAGGACATCAATCTGCTCATCTCTTTGCGGGTTTTCCTTGACAGAGATAAGCCTGAGATTGAATCTCTTGCAAAGGATATAGAAGCTTTCAACTGGATAGAGAGAGAGATGAGCGAACTTCTTGGTATTACCTTCATAGGCCATCCCGACCCCAGGAGGCTTCTCCTGGCCGACAACTGGCCCGAAGGAGTTTGTCCATTAAGACAGGATTACGAGGAATGGGATAAAACAGCAGACAGGACAAGGGGGGTGTAATGGGTAAAACGATTATACCTATTGGACCGTACCATCCTCTTCAGGAGGAACCGGAATTCTTTACCCTTACCGTTGAAGGGGAGACTGTTGTTGATATAGATGTAAGGATCGGATACAACCACAGGGGTATCGAGAAACTATCCGAGATGAAAACCTTTGAGAACAGCACATTCGTCGTCGAGAGGATCTGCGGCATCTGTTCCACAAGCCACCCCTACGCATATACAAGAGCGGTTGAGGATATTTTTCCCATGGAAGTATCCATGAGATCAAAATACATCAGAACGATCATCGCAGAGGGGGAGAGACTTCATTCCCATCTTCTCTGGCTTGGTCTGGCCGGTCATTTCCTTGGTTATAACACAGTTTATATGTGGGCCTGGAAACTCCGTGAGGAAATACTCGATGCTATGGAGATACTCTCCGGCAACCGGAACAATTACGCAATGTTCAAACCGGGCGGTGTTCGCAGGGACATCAACGCTGAGGATATTCCAATCTGCCTGAAGAAGATCGATTCCATTGTTCCCACTCTTGTAATGCTTAAGAAGGCTGTTCTGGACGACCCTGTCCTCCATGCAAGGCTTAAGGGTGTCGGTATCATGAGCTACCAGGAAGCCATTGACTTCAGCGCGCTGGGTCCCACATCCAGAGCCTCCGGAGTAGCACGTGACGTCAGGAAGGATTCCCCCTACGGCGCATACCAGGAGATGGAATGGGACATGATCGTAACCAAGAACGGTGATGTCTTCGATAAAGCTGTTGTTCGCATACTTGAAATGCTCGAAACGGTGAAGATATTGAAATACTGTCTGAATAATCTCCCGGACGGCGAGATAGATGCAAAAATAAAGGATGTTCCTCCCGGTGAGGGGATAGGCCACATAGAAGCTCCGAGAGGTGAGACTTTCCACTACGTGAAAAGCGATGGAACGAACAGGCCGCTTCGCCACAAAGTTCGGGCCCCGACATTCATGAACTTTCCCACCTACAAGGCAACCATAGAGGGACAGACAATTTCAGATGCAACAATAATCCTGGCGGCAATTGATCCCTGCTACTGCTGCACTGAAAGAATAGCTGTAAAAGATGATAAGGGCAGGATGCTCTACAACGGACAGGATCTTATCAGACTCAGCCGCGAAAAGACCGAGAAGATCAGACAGAGGATGGGGGGCAAATGAGTTTTAATCTGATAATAGACGCCCTTAAGAACCCGAACGGCTTATTCGCCAGTAATCCTTTATCACTTCTCTGTGCGGCCTTTGCTACACTCTTCTTTGTCCTGATAGTTGTTTATTCGCTGAAGCA
>CAZUYF010000138.1:0-5581 GCA_964624675.1 uncultured bacterium | reverse complement strand
TCTCCAAGCAGGTTTACATCGTACTGGTGCCATCTGTATACGTTTTCCCAATGACTGTAAGGGATGAAATACTCCTTTGTAAGAGCCAGGAGTTCTGCGTTGGTCAGGCTCCAGTCACTGTAGAGGTAATCATGGTACAGGTGATCGAGGGCGTCTGAGTATCCGTAAAGAGGGTTTCCAGGTGATCCCCATCCGTAACTGGAGTTGCCGATGTATCCGACGGTGCATCCGTCCGGATTCGTTACGAAATGTTCACCCATAGCATCGAAATCGAATGCCGCGCTCCAGCATCCTATGGAGTACATCGAAGCGGCGAACCTCCCATCTGAATCCACAGCATCAACATCACTATAGTACATATAATCATCGCCTACTCCAATGGATGAGTACCATGCATGCCCGTCATGGTTGATGAAATTCTGTCCCGCGTTTAACGCAGCCATAGTTGTACTCAGGTTCTCGTTCCCAAGGGCCTGGTACAGCTTTGTTATATCCAGAAAATCGGGAAGGAACTCCTCATCAATGTAATCCTTGCTATCACCGGAATTGGTATAGGGATTCGTCCAGAGGACCTCAGCCAGGAACAGAACCCTCTGAAGGTGGTCGTCCTGAATACAGTCTTCGTAGGCGGCGATATTGGCCACGAAAGTTTCCGCCTCGCTTACGTTTTCAACCGCAGCCCTTCCGACGAAAATATCCGGATGAAGGTCAACATCGTCCGCTACTTCACCGAAGATGTCGTTATTGTTCGCGTCCCAGGTTCCATCGAGATCTGAGAAGTAGAGGTCGCATGGCAGGTCGTCTTCGCGGGTTATGCCATACTCACAGGTCATGGCGTAGGCGTACCTGAATGGTACCACGTCTGTGTCTCCGCCAAGAAGAAGGAAATCAAGTCCATTAGTTGTGTAGTAATCTTTGACGAAGTTCCTGAGTTTTTCAGCGTTATCACGTCCTGAAGCGGAAGCGTAAACCGAGTCCATCGTAAATACCTCAGTCAGGATACCCTGGCTGTTCCTCCTGTCCGCAAGGTCGTTGAAAGCCGGTTCAAAGGACGCATCCGTTACAATCAGCATTCTTCTAAAGTCCCCGGAATCAAATGAGGGTAACGGTCTGGTTTCCAGCGGTGCCGTCTCGATGTGCACTTCAAATGAAGAAAGCCTCTGAAGCTCCCCTGTTACAGGGTTCCATCTCAATGGAGTGACCGTAAATTCCGCTACAGGTGATCCGTTCAAAAAGCCTGTTCCTGTAAGTTCAACGGGTTCAGATGGCCAGTAGCTGTCAGAGAGGTATACATCGCTGTTCTGTGCAGTAAGAATACCGGTCTGCGGAGCAATCAGCGGAAGCGGTTTTGAAAGGGGAGGAATGAAGACCGATACGGCAATGGTTTCCCAGCTCTCGGTCGAAGAAATTGAAACAGCACCGGACCCCGAAGGGAGTTCAATCGTACAGGGGAATTCAGGAAGCATTGGGAAGCCTTCTTCAGTCCGGGCATAACTTCCGGGCAGTTCAGGTACCATTCCTGCGGGAGTTTCATGAAGGCGTATCTGGCCGCCGAGGATCGGGATAATATCCGCTGTTACGGTATCAGCTGAGAGAGCTGGAATAATCAGTACGAAAACAAGGAGAGCCTTAAACATAATCCACCTGCCCATGTATTTCAGTCTATCTTAAAGAGTTACATTTGGAACATACAATCTCATAAAAGCATATCACCATTTATCGGCATTGACAAGCGGTATGGTAGTGGTTTAACTTCTGTCCTGTAATCCTAACTGAAAGAGGAGAAAAAATGAAAAAGGCAATCCTTTTGCTGGCTGCAATAGGACTTCTTATGTCTCTTTCCGCCGGTACGGTTGAAATCATCAACGATACAGGTGGATACGATATCTACTATGTCTACATAAGCCCGAGTTACAGTGATTCGTGGGGCGATGACTGGCTGAACAGTGACGAGATCCTTCCATCCGGAAGCTCGGTCGCTTTCAGCGTCACAAACGATGAATACGACATCAGACTCGTTGACGAGGACGATGACGAATACATCAGGTACGGAGTTACCATTGACGGTTATTACGAATGGTATGTAACTCTTGACGATCTCGGGGAATACTACGTCAATGGTAGTTCAGACGGGGATACCGTTTACGGCAACGCCCCCATAACTATCTATAATGACACAGGTGGTTATGACATCTGGTACATCTATGTTAACCCTTCTGACTACTCCGACTGGGGAGATGACCGCCTCGGAAGCGAAATTCTCTACTCCGGCTACGAATACACAGTATGGGTTGATGGTGATGACTACTACGATATCCAGTGTGAAGATGAAGACGGCGACACCTACACCTTCTGGGAAATGTGGGTAGGTTCAGATGGTATCTATCTTACGGTAGATCTGGGAGATCTGGACTAGAGCCAGTACATTATACAATAAGAGGACCCGTCGATCAGACGGGTCCTTTTTATCAGCGAAATCCCCTCCGCTGTTTACAGCAAACTTTCAATTTGTAATAGTTGCATTATGAATGGTAAGAACAGCAACGAGACATCTATTCTGGAGAAGAAGGTTAATCAAGCTTCCACAGATGCAGAGAAAGCCTGTGCGATCGCAGACCTTTCATGGAGTATAAAATACTCCGATCCTGCACGTGCCGTTGCCCTTGGAGATCAGGCAATCGAACTGTCACTGAGTATTAATCTGGAAACCAATCTTCCCAAGTCCTATCTTTCAAAAGCTATGGGCCTTTTACACATGTCCCGTTTTAAGGCTGCTGAGGAATCCGCTCAGCTGGGTTTGAGCGTCTACAAAGAGCTTAATAATCAGGCCGGTGTCAGGCATGCCCTGAATGTGATAGGCTCCATCTACTTCAGATGGGGTAATTTCACCGGTGCTCTTGAAAACTACCTTGAATCCCTCGAAATCCATAACAAGTTAAGCGATACTCCTGATCCTGGAATCCTTAGCAATATCGGAGCAGTATACCTTCAGCTGGGAGATACAGACCGAGCGCTTGATTGCTATACACAGGTGAAGATACTGGCCGATAAGGTTAATGTACCTGCAGATCTGAAAACAGCTACCTGCGTTAATATGGGGGAAATATACAGTCGACTGGGTATGTACGACGACGCTCTGGAGTACCTTACAGAAGGATACGAGATCTGCCTCAGGAATGATATGAAGCAGGCAGTTGCGGCGACCACTGATGATATTGGAACCGTTTTGATGCAACTGGGGCGTTACAATGAGGCGATGAAGAACTTCAGGGAAGCCATATCGAGCTTCAAAGCCCTGGATGATATGAAGGGTGAAGCACTGGTTCTTTCAAACATGGGAAAATGCTGTCTTGCACAAGGAAGCGGCAAAGCTATGGAATTCTACCTTGATAGTCTTAAGAGGTTCCGTTCTCTGAGAGACAACCAGGGGATAGCAGAAGCCCTTATAGGGATTTCAATGGTCATGCTTGAACTGGGCAGGATTGATGTTGCCGTGGATAAGCTTGACGAAGCTTACAAGATCGCTAAGAAAGAGGGGTTAAAACCGCAGCTCTCAGAGATACATAAGAATCTGGCCTCCGTACTGGAAAAAGAAGGGAAGTTCGATACCGCCTTCGAGCATCTCAAACTATATCATGAGGTCGAGAATCATCTCCGCTCCGAACGGGTCGCCAACCGCCTCCGAAGCCTCAGAGTAATTCATCACGTGGAGCAGGCCAGAGAAGAAGTGACAAAATACATACTTCAGAATATCAAACTTGAAAAGGATAAAAGTAAGCTTGAAAAGATATTAAGGAACAGAGCTGAGGAATTGGAGAAGGACAGCACTATTAGTGAGATTCCTCCGGATACGCGGAAACAATCTGAGGGAGAAACTGACGGCGAAGGGGAACTCCAGATGCTCAGTGGTCTTGTCAGCAGGATAGCTAATGATCTCAATGATGTCCTTACTTTCGCAGCCGAGAATGCAGAGCAGGCGCTTGCGGACAATACACTATCAGAGAAAACTGAGAAACACCTTAACCTGACAATAGATTCCATAAGAGATGGCGTTCCACTGGCAATGCAGCTTGTTTCCCTGTGCAGCTCCGAAGACAATGATGTGGAAGTATCGGAGAGTGCACCCATCGATGTATTCAAGAATGAACCTGTAAACAAATACAAAGTAGGCAGCAAAGTGCTTGTAGTGGAGGATGATCCAGCTGTAAAAGAACAGATTGTGACTAGCCTGGAAGAATATGGATACAGTGTTTTGGCATCGACCTCATTGGTGAATGCAAAAGAGATAATCACTCAGAGTATTAACGATATCGGATGTATATTAGTTGATGTCGTCCTGGATGATGGATCGGGTATTGACCTTATCAGAGACGCGCATGAACAGAAGCCCCTGCTCCCAATACTCGCAGGGAGCTCTTATCCACTGTCCAGAGGTGATATGGAATACCTGAAGAAGGATGGTATTTCGCTCGTTCAGAAACCATACAAGATTGATACCCTTCTCCTGAAACTCTCCACGATACTTCCCCTGTAAGCTCTCTCTAGATGCTTAGCGAATGCCCCTTCGCGGACAGATCTTTTTAAAATCACATACATTGCAGGATGGATTTCTGGAGGTGCATACCCCTCTGCCGTGGAATCCGAGCTGGTGGCTGAATGATGTCTGACTCTCTTCTGGCAGCAGTTTCCTGAGTTTAGCCTCGATTCTGTCCGGCTGTTTTGCGCGAGTGAGGTCAAGCCTTCCCGACAGCCTCCCTACATGGGTATCCACGATGATCGCGGGTTTGTTGAATACTTCCCCGATTATGACGTTCGCGGTTTTTCTTCCCACACCCGGTATCCGGACAAGCTCGTTAATGGTATCGGGCAGCCCATCATTCGCAAGAAGCCATTCTGCAGCATTCTGTATGGATTTCGCCTTGGACCTGAAAAAGCCAAGTGAATGAACTATATCCTCTATCACATCCCGATCTGTTGAAGCGAGTCCCTTGATATCGTGAACTGTGCTCCAGAGCCGGGGAGTTACCTGATTAACAGATTTATCAGTTGTTCTTGCCGATAGGATAGTGGCTATCAGGAGTTTATCAGGATCTCCATAGTATTTTAGAACGCACCTGGCATCAGGGTAGAGAAGAGGCAGGCGCTCCAGCAGAATCTCAATACGCTCTCTGTTATTCACATTATCATCCCTTCGGAGAAGTTTTTTATTACATGTCAATCTAGTATCTTCGGTAACCTGAATGCAAGTGGAAGGAGAAGTTCCTTGAAGATAGAAGAATGCGGAATAGAAGGCGTCCGTCTTTACAGTCTGACTCAATATCCTGACAGAAGGGGAAGCTTCTTTGAGCTGTTCCGAAAGGAGTGGCTTCCAGAGGTTTTCACCGACAGAATCCAGATCAACTGTTCCAGGTCAGAAGCTGGTGTGATCAGAGGGCTCCATTATCATAAGCATCAGTGGGATTTCTGGATCCCGATCAGCGGCAGGATGACGGCAGGTCTTGCGGACCTGAGGAGAGATTCATCCACGTACGGCAGATCGCTATCCCTCGAGCTGGACCCTACAGAACCTCCGGGGCTGCTT
>CAZUYF010000137.1:0-5581 GCA_964624675.1 uncultured bacterium | reverse complement strand
TCAGCGAACACCTCTCAGGAGAAGAACCAGGAAAAAGGGACCTCCGATAAGTGACATCACAATGCCTATTGGAAGTTCGGCCGGGCTGATAACCACCCTTGAAAGAGAATCTGCAAGAATGACAAGCAGCATACCTCCGAGTGCTGACGCTGGTACCAGATATCTGTAATCAGATCCGACGAATCTCCTCATAATATGGGGCACCATCAGCCCCACGAAACCGACCGGACCCACAACCCCTACTGTTGATCCTGCAAGAAGAGCGGCGACAGCAAGCAGCAGGTTCCGCTCCACTTTCACCGAAACTCCCCTGGTATGGGCGATATCATCGCCCTGTGAAATCTGGTTCAGGACCCCCGTTCTTGTAAGCACTACAGCTGTTCCCAGGATCACCGGCGGCACTAGGAAGACAGGTTTGCCCCATCCGATAACCGCCATATCACCCATCATCCATCGCACTATCTCCATAATCCTTGAGGCATCACTGAAATACTCGAACATGAGAAGTATCGAGGCACCTACAAGGTTCATGGTGATCCCTGCCAGAAGGAGTGTTGAACCGTAATCTCCCCTCCTGGTCCGGTAAGCCAGAGCGTACACCAGAGCAACCGCAAGCAGAGCTCCAGCTGTTCCCGCAGCTACAAGGCCCATAACCGGTATGATCAGCCCGGAGACGATTACTGAGCCTGCCACCAGCCCGGCTCCCGCAGATATGCCGAGAGTGTATGGTGTTGCCAGGTCGTTCCTGAGCAGGGACTGAAGAACACAGCCTGAAATGGACAGAGCGCTTCCGGTTAGCAGAGCAAGTATAAGCCTGGGCAGCCTGAGTCTCATGATAACCCATTCCGGAGGGTGATCCATGGGACCTGCGAGAAGCGACAGAGCGCCTGCCAGGATTACGGACAAAACCAGCAGGATCCAGAATCTGGAGGATGGACTTGAGACTATTACGTTCTTCATTGTTTCATTTTGGGTACTATAACCCAGGAACGGGTTGCACTGTCATGCGATACAAGAAGATCGACATCGAATACATCCGACAGAATCTCAGTGGTGAAAACATCGGCGGGGTTGCCGAAAGCTCTGGACCTTCCATCTGACAGAACAAGTACTGAATCAAGGTACCTTCCGGAGAGTGCGACTTCGTGTGTGCTGACAAGTACGGCAATTCCTCTGCTGGAGAGTTTTTTAAGCATCAGCCACATGTTAAGCTGATGCCTGAAATCCAGGGATGAGCCCGGTTCATCAAGAAGCAGAAGCTCCGGTTCCTGCGCAAGTGCCGATGCGAGCAGAACCAGGCGTTTCTCTCCACCGGAAAGGTTTGAGAACACTCTGTTCCGCAGATCCCATATATCCGTTTCAAGCATGCATTTCTCAGCCGTTTCAAGATCATCCCCGGAATCCAGAGCCCATCCGTTTCTGTATGGATGTCTGCCCAGGAGAACGGTCTGGGCAACGGTCAATCTGGACTGAGGATTGAAGTTCTGCGGAAGGTAAGACACCATTCTGGCCTGCTGATTAGTCGAAAGAGAAGACAGCCTGTTGCCGCATATGGATATCTCACCGGAATAATCAACTCCGATCTGAAGTATGCTCCGCAGAAGTGTGCTTTTCCCGACTCCGTTCGGGCCGATCAGTCCGCATATCTCGCCCGGTACGATCGAAAGGTTGATATCCGAAAGGACCACATTACTTCCATAACCCGCGCTTAGATTTCTGATACTCAGAGCAGGCACGAACATATCCTTTCAGCTATCAGGCCGATCCTTCCTCCGGGAATCATGATGTACGGCTCAAAGAGACAATGCACCTGATCGGATTCGAACCCCACTTCCATCCAGAAGTTCTTTTCGGAGGTCGTTATTTCCATCGTATCCGTTTTTCCGGGATAAAGACAGATAATGTGGTCTGGAGAAAGGTCAATCACACCTTCCACGGAAATCAAAGGCCAGCTGCCGGTTCCCGGAGCGGACATCTCACAGTTGACTGAGGTGAGGAGATCCGCGAAGAAAGTGTTCATTCCTGCAACTGTCATGCTTGACGAACCTCTCTCATGATATATTACTATCATTGCCGAAACGGGAGCTGTGCTCTCCATTTCAGCTGCAAGTGAGTCCAGTTTTTCATGCAGTTCATCCCTGAAATCAGCCGCCTGTGCGCCGTATCTGGCGTCCAGGGAATCAAGTGAGCCCAGGACATCCGCCAGCGTATCGAATCTGTAAGTATAGCAGGGTATTCCAAGAGTTGCAGCCAGTTCCCGAAGCACCGGGTTTTCACCGGATATATGAATTGAAGTAGGGTCCAGTGAGACAATCTGCTCCAGCGATGGGTCAATGTAACCGCCAACCTGAGGTAGATTCCCGATTTCCTCCGGCCAATCCGAGTATCGGTCTACACCGACTATTCGAGTGCCAAGACCTGAAGCGTACATCAGCTCAACCAGAGACGGACCCAGAACAACAAATCTGTTATCCTCCCGGCTGCCGCTGCCTGTCCCGGAACAGGAGCAGAACAGAATTGCCCAGAGAACAGGAAAGAGTAAGGTTTTCATAGCGATCCATTTTCAGAAAGTGTAGAAAGCAGCCCGTGTCCCTTGAGTTTGTGGAGAGCTCTGGATTCCAGCTGTCTGACCCTTTCCCTGCTGATACCGAATATTCTGCCGAGTTCCTGCAGAGTACACGGTTCATTATCCAGAAGTCCGAAGCGCAGTGTAATTATAGTCTTCTCCCTGTCCGAAAGTGAAGCAAGCGCTGCATTGATCCTCTCTCTGGTATCGTTATGTACAGCCTCTGCATCAGGCTGCTGAAGACGACTCTCCAGGAAATCGGCTATCGTTGCATCATGCTCTCCATCGGTATGGTCCAGTGACAGCAGGGGTGCGGTAGAGAGGTAAACCTGTTCTATTTCGTTCCTGTCTCTACCCATATATTCCGAAAGCTCATCCAGGGTTGGCTTATGACCGCTTTCCAATGTAAAATCATCGATCGCACTGTTTATCGAAGAATCTTCTTTAAGTACAGATACAGGGAGCCGGACCAGCCTTGAATGCTGGAGCATGGCCTTTATGATGTACTGCCTTATCCACCATACAGCAAAAGTGGACAGTTTGCAGCCACGGCGGTAGTCGAAACGTCTGACAGCCTCCATAAGGCCCTGGCATCCTTCCTGAACAAGGTCCATCTCTTCCATTATGCTGCATGGATAGTACTTCCGCACCATGGAGACCACAAGCCTTAGATTCGCCTCGACGAAACGTTCGAGGATATCAGCGTTTTTCTGAAAGGCTTCCTGGAAGCGTTTAGCAGCGGCAGAATATTCGTGAATTCCGGAACCTCTTTTCACCTCCATAAGATCCAGTTCATTCTGGATGGACGAAAAGGCAGGATGAAGCTCCCAGGCCCGGTAACTGTTCGGCTTGTCAGGTATCAGAAGTGATTCGTGTTTAACAGCCTCCGAGGTGACAGGAACAGTATCGTCTTCCAGAAGATTCATCAGGCTGGTGCGTCGATTGAGGAGCATTCTGCAGTTCTCGATCCCTTCAAACAGTTCACTGCCGATGTTCTCCACGGTATGCCATAGAAGATGAAGATCACGTACTGAATCTCGATTAAGATAACGGCTTTTCATGTTGCCGAGAATCTTCCTCAGTTCAGCTTTCCGGGAATCAGGCAGGCGGCAATTAACAATACCCCAGAAGGACTCGTCTATCATTCTCTTTGCGGGGATATCTCCATTCAGCAGCACCCACAGGGGCTCGAAGAACTGATCACTGCCAAGCTTAATGGAAAGTATGGATTCGAGCATATTGCATCTCACCTTTTCCTGCTCTGTGATCAGATTCTTTTCCTCCTCCGCTGACAAGGGAGAAACCACATCAAGCTCCCGGAAGAAAACTGTACTCGACGAGCAATCACGATTTCTGCGGCAACCGGTAATAGAAACTCCCTTACTTGTAGTATTTCTTTTCTATCTCTTTTATCTCTCGAATCCTGCGCCGCAGTTCCTGAATATCGTCATTGCTGTCAGCCGAATCCAGTTGCGATTTCAGCTGTTTACGCTCCTCCTTAAGTCTGTCCTTTTTTACTGCTTTCATCAGTCTTTCGACGTCCTCTGGTTCAGTCTGTTCCGGATATACCGTTAAGAGTCCGGCGCATATGGAACTGTCATTACCCTCAAGATGCGAAAGCTGAAAACGCTCCATTCCGGAATCGGCCTGTCTTTTTATTTCAATGAATATCCTGGATCCCGATTTACTTTGAAAATCATCTTCTATAATGAAATCAACCAGCGGATTCGATAATCCCTCAGGGGAAAGAAGGATAAGACCCAGTATTCTGCTGTCCCGCCTGTTAAGTTCTGTCTCTTTTAGTTTTCTTTCGGCAGGTTTTCTGATTTTACTGTCCTCTTCACTGATTTCAAGCTCCAGCGTTCTCATGGAATAACCGGTCTGTTCGGATATCACTCTTATCAAAGTCTCTCTGATGACAGGCTCGGTTGCACTGGAAGCGATCTCGACAAGTCTTTTTACAACCTTCACCTTTTTTTCCGAACCCCTTACCGAGGACCAGCCGCCAAGAAGCTCAAGGGCGTATCTGATGGGATCATCAGCTTTTCCAATCAATTCAAGTATTGATTCCCTGCCCATCTCCAGTATGTAATCATCAGGATCCTGCCCTCGCGGAATTGCGATTATTCCGGGGAGGTATCCCTGCTCAAGAATGACTTCAGCTGCTCTTACAGATGCCCTCTGCCCGGATTTATCACCGTCGTAGCAGATGTAAACAGACGAAAGAGCTCCCATCTGACGGGCCTGGGGTGATGTAAGGGCTGTTCCGCAGGTTGCCACCACGCATTCGAATCCAGCGTCTACAAACCGGGCATGATCGAAGTAACCCTCAACGAGAATTATCATATCCAGATCCCGTGCTGCCCGGGCGGCATCTCTGTAACCGTACAGGTAATCACCCTTTCTGTAAATGGGTGAATCGGGGCCGTTAAGGTACTTAGGAGCTCCGGTTGCGGATTCCTTTATCAATCTTCCTCCGAAACTTATTATTCTGCCTCGTCGATCGGAGATAGGAAACAGTATTCTACCCCTGAATCTATCGTATATACCGCTGCCCCTGGTGGATCGCACAGCCACACCCGATTCGATAAGCTGACTTTCGGAGTACCCCTTACCTCGGAGATATTCTGTCAGCCCACCTTCATCGGGCGCCCAGCCGATACCGATTTTATCAATAATCCGTTCAGATAGTTTTCGTCCCTCGAGATACTCCCTCGCAGAGGTTCCAGATTTCCCCGGAATCTGTTTCCTGTAATATTTTTGCGACTCGGCAAGTATCTCCCTGAATACATCGGTTCTGGTTGTATCTCTTCCGGTTCTTTCCAGTTTGATGCCGGCTTCGGTTGCCAGTTCCTCTACTGCTTCTGTGAATGAGAAGCTGAGGTAGTTCATAAGAAATGAGAATATGTCCCCACCGGCCCCGCAACCGAAACAGTGATACATCTGCCTCTCAGGGGAGACGAAGAATGATGGTGTCTTCTCCCGGTGAAAAGGACACAAACCCTTTATGCTTCT
>CAZUYF010000136.1:0-5582 GCA_964624675.1 uncultured bacterium | reverse complement strand
CTCTGGTAAGAAAATAGACAGGAAACGTGAAAACCAGACCTGCAGCAAGAGTCAGGAAAAACATCCTGTTAAGCTTCGTTCCTGAATCAGCCTGTTCTGCTGTAACAGGCGGCTCACCGATAACCTTACCGGATACACCGTCAACCAGTAATCCCTCACTGTAATCCTCCATATTCAGCATGATAATGTAGAAGGGATGAAAGATCACTCTGCCGCTGCTCTCTTCAGCCATATCTCTGTCAAAAGGTATCAACTGATCGGGCTCCGCCAGGCTTTCATCAAAAATCTTCATGTTTCCGGAAGGGGGAAGATAATCCTCAAGATCCTGCCAGGGCTGGCTGAAACAGGGCTGGATCTTCCTTGAGGAAGATGTGCCTGTTTCCAGGTATGGAAAGAACTTTATCTCTATAGACGAGACCATGCCCGATGGAAATAGCCTTCTGACATACTCTTCCGAAACGGATGGTTCCACCAGCGCCGGGGTATTCTCGGGCGGGTCTACAATGATCCTGGCGTCACAGTACGGACACCGCAGAAAGAAGTTGCTCTCTAGAACAACCTGCTGTGCTCCACACTGCGTGCAACTAATCTTCATTGCTGCTCCTTGACCAGGCATTCTCCGCAATAGCGGCAGCTATTGTATCATTTCTGAAAGGCCTTCTTACGAACACGATATTCGGATCAGGATTATCGGGCACATGGAAAGATTCATTAATGACCGCTATCACTCCCTGCCCCGAGATATGCGAACCTTGTAACCGATCGATTTCCGACATATACAGATCGTAATCGGTCAGCAACAGGTTATATTCCGAAACCTCATTATCCAGTTTAATCGAATCATTCTGTATGCTTTCTGAGGACAAATGCATCACTGTGCAGCCTATGGCCTCCAGAATTCCAGTGAGGAACTGAGATTCATGTTCTGTAAAACCTGCTATTGAAACCCTCGGAAAAATATCCTCGGCGGTCTCGGTCACGATTTTTCCGGCTGCAGGTAAATAGATCGAAAAAGTGGAGCCCTTTTCAAGTTCAGATTTAACGATAACATACCCATGATAGCTATTCACGATCGAGTAAACGGCAGATAATCCAAGACCACCCTTTTTACGTTTAGTAGAATAGAATGGATCAAAAATCCTGGTCAGGTTTTTCTCTGAAATGCCGCATCCTTCGTCACTGATGGATATCAAAACGTAGCTTCCGGCGCTTATAGGTTTCATATCTTCGGAGAGATCGACTCTGCAGGCTGTGATTCTTATCGTGCCGCTTCCGCAGACAGCTTCACCTGCATTCATAAGAAGGTTAAGAACTATCTGTTCCACAGGTCCGGGAGGAACACCAGCGTAGCCCGTTCTATCGGGGTAAGCCAGTTCAATATTAATCTCTGGAAATGCAGCGGTGAAGATAGAAAGACTGCTCCTGATAATATTCCCGACGAAACAAACATCCGCCTCGGTATCCGCTGCAACCTCTCTGGGTGAAAGACTGGATACCATTGAGCTTATCCTGCCGATGATTTTTTTTGATTCACGGATGGATCTGAAAACGTAAGCTCTGTCGTTATGGCTTCTGCTTATTCCGGACAGGCGTGCCAGAAGAACTGTAAGAAGATCATTCAGTCTTCCTGCGATTCCCCCGGCAAGAGTCCTTACTATTTCCGCTTTCTGACTCCTCTGGAGGACAGTATCTATCAGCCATCTTGAGCTTACATTCCTGAAAACCAGGCCCTCAATGATATTAGAACCTTTGCGTGAATCATCGGAGAGGAAAACACCACCCCTTACCAGTGTTTCATCTCCACCCCGATGAATGATGACGGCAGCAACAGGGAAATTGTAATATCCATCCCTGGAGAGAACTTCATTCAGGTCTTCAATAAGGGGTTTCCGGGTGTACTGATCTATAAAGACACAGACTTCCCAGAGATCCTTCCCTTCCGCATGATCAGCGCTGAATCCCGTAAGACTCTCCGCTTCAGGATTCATGAAAGAGATTCTTCTCTGGGAATCCACCAGTACAACCGCGTCTGTGACCGCGGATAGAAGATTCATGATTCCGCCTGATGGCTTCATACAGAAAATACCACTGTATCACACATTAATATCCGACAACGACTAACTGTCTGCTCTGTCTCAGGTCCGGCGCATCAATAACGAAGAAATACAGTCCTCCAGGTACGATATTTCCAGCTGAATCGCAACAATCCCACTGAATAGTATGTAATCCTGCATCACCAATCTGAGATGACAGGTCCCGGATCTGTCTTCCTGAAAGATCGTAAACTACAAGTGATGTCACCCCCTGGGCAGCAGCTGAAATCGTTATGGGAATCGAAGTCATACCCGAAGCCGGATTGGGGCTGAGATGACCAAGCATGCTTGTTTGGGCACCAGTTACGCCTTCTGTGATACCGGTTGTGGAAACCTGCGCCAACACGGCATCAGAAGGCCAGCCTGGACCGAAATCGTTGTCAATGGTCCAGACCCTGAAGTAGTACTCACCATTGCTCATAGCGTTTATTGTGTACTGCGAAACCGCAATATCGTCTGACTGTATTTCGTTGCTTTCCCATACCTCAATCTTGATATCATCTATGTACAGTTTACAGTTATAGCTGCTTCCGTAGCTCTCCCAGCGGAACATCAGTGTCTGCCCCTGGAATTCATCAAGCTCATGGATATTCAAGCGCCAGGTCATGTCGTCACGGCCGAATGTCTGCAGATAATACCAGTTCGCGCCGGCATCCGGACTGTAAGAGAAAGCTCCCTGATAGCTTTGAGGGGTTATATCCTGTTCGGACCAGAAACTGATCCTTCCGCCGCCGTTGGCTGGAATGGCTACCGATTCCTGCCAGGTCATATGACCGGTTCCATTTGAGACATAGCTCTGAGTTCCACTGTGATGCTGGCTGGTGGTATTTATCCAGTTAACCTTGTCAAAGGGACCGCTGTCGCCGTGGTCATCAAGCACCAGCTGATAACCGCTGAGTCTTTGAAGTGAATAGTAATCCGCGTCGGAAGCATCACTCCAGTTAATGGTAAATGGCACGCTGACCGATCCGATGGCATCGATCACCGGTACACCTGGTTCGTGCGGAGTGTAGGGACAGCCGGCAAGGCAGGCGGTTACGAGGTAGCTTCGGAGATTTCTCCTTGAAAGCTTCACAACCTCTGTTGCAGACGGCCAGAATCCTGCAAACCCGGCTCCAGTCTCGTGGTTCCAGCTCATGGCTCCGTAAAGACCATAGGCATGATCGCGGGTATTGCCGGCAGAAGATCCGAATAGATAGGAAATGTAGTGTTCCTCACCTGTGGCCCACTGAACCATCATCTCACCCTGTGTGTTGTACGCTGCAGCATCAGTAGTAGGGTCACTGGTCCAACCCCATGGATAGATAAGAGCATTACTGTATGTGTGTGTGGAATGCATCTGAGCTGGAATATGTGTCTGCCAGAAAGTATCGATATTGGAGCTTTCCGGTTCTGAAAGGGGTCCTGTTCCTCTATACGTCTGGGAACCGGGATCTCCGCTGGAGCCGGCTCCGCCCCAGTCAACCGACCAGTTCCTGTTAAGGTCAATACCATCACCGCCGGCGGTCCAGTTCATATTCTTCCTGTGCATCCCGCCGCCGCCGGGGGAGGTGGACTGATTGTACACCCATCCATCAACATTGTTCACAGGAAGACACCAGATCTCCCTGTTTTCAAGCAGCCATGTAGCCTGGTATCCATTGTAACCATTACGTTCGTAGTTGGAGCAGAGCCACATCATCCAGTAGCGGACATTCCTCATTGCGGCACCCTCGCGGGCATGGATAAGGCCATCGTACCAGGCGTTGGCCATAGCCGGATCATCAGCATTGAAGCTGTTGTTCACGGATATCTTCACTACCCTCTGGGGACGACTTTGATAGGTGTTTCCTATGGACTGAACGCTGGTAATTGTCGGGTTGGCAGCCACAAGTGAATCGATCCAGGCGCTTACTTCGTCCCAGGTGTAGAAGCCGCCCATTGAACGGCCCGAACCGTTGCGAGCCTGGTAGTAACCCTCCATATCTGCAATTTTTGTTGTAGCATTGAGACCGTTCTCAAGTAATGCCCTGCGCTCTGAAGAATTTGCCACAAAATCCATGGAACCATCTTCATACACCTGCACCACTTCAAAAGCGAGTTGATTGAACAGCTCAACCTGAGCTTCGCTCGATGGTTGGAAATTCATCAGTGAATATATCTCCGCGGAAACCAGAGTTACCGCTACGAACAGAAACAGTATCACCTTTCTCATAATTACCTTCTCCTTGTAAATGAAAACAGGTTGATTATTATTCATCATACCACATCAGATATTATGAATATATACAGCGGAGGTTTTCATGTCAGACGCTTTATGCAAACAACTTTCACAGGGCATCCCTGATTCAATCCCTCCAATGCCTCCTGACCTTCCGGGAGTGAACCATGCGCCGGCCAGACCGGATGTGCTGAACACAGAGGAAAAGAAGCTTGCATTGAAGAACGCGCTTCGCTATTTCCCAAAGGAATGGCATTCCGAACTTGCTCCAGAGTTTGCGGCTGAGCTTGAGAATGACGGCAGGATATACATGCGGAGATTCAGGCCGCCGGGTGAAATAAAAGCCAGACCCATAAACGAATATCCTGCCAGAACTCCCAAAGCAGCCGCAATAATGCTGATGATCCAGAATAACCTCGATATTGCAGTTGCCCAGCATCCGCAGGAGCTTATAACCTATGGAGGCAACGGAACCGTATTCCAGAATTGGGCGCAGTACCTCATTACAATGAAATACCTCTCTGAGATGACGGAGTATCAGACCCTTGTTCTCTACTCGGGCCATCCCCTCGGCCTTTTTCCGTCACACCCTGAGGCACCCAGGCTTGTCCTGACGAATGGCATGGTTATACCAAACTACAGTTCCAGAGAAGACTACGATAAGATGGCTGCCCTTGGAGTGACATCGTACGGACAGATGACTGCAGGCAGCTTCATGTACATTGGTCCCCAGGGGATTGTCCATGGTACCACCATCACGCTTCTTAACGCCGGAAGAAAATACCTGGGATTACCTCCGGAGGCGGACCTTTCCGGCAGACTGTTCGTCACTTCAGGACTGGGAGGTATGAGCGGAGCTCAGGCAAAGGCTTCGGTTATAGCCGGCGCGGTATGCGTTATCGCCGAGATCAACCCAATAGCGATTAGAACAAGGTATGAACAGGGATGGCTTCAGGAGATAGAGAACGACCTTGACAGGGTTCTGCTAAGGATCGAAAAAGCCCGAAAGACCGGGAAGGCTCTTTCCCTTGGCTACACAGGGAACATCGTAGATTTATGGGAAAAACTTGCTGCGGAAGGTATTCACGTTGACCTCGGGAGTGACCAGACCTCGCTTCATAACCCATATCTTGGCGGTTATTATCCAGCTGGCCTCTCCCTTGCCGAATCCAACATGATGATGATTGAAGAACCTGAGGAATTCAGAGAGGCAGTGCAGGAATCCCTTCGAAGGCAGGTCAGGGCAATAAACACCCTGAGCGCAGCTGGAATGTTCTTCTGGGATTACG
>CAZUYF010000135.1:0-5587 GCA_964624675.1 uncultured bacterium | reverse complement strand
GAATACCTTCGATGCGGACTTCTTCCAGAAGGGCGTGCCTTCCGGGGACGGTATTCACTCTGAGGGAATCGCCTGAAACAAAATAATAACCTGCACCCGCAAATGGGTACCCTTCTTCCAGATACCATTGCAGAATACTTTCCTGCAGCACTGTGATTGACGAATCGGAAGCGAGGACTGAATCGATTCCAAGTTCATACAGAGCGGGAACGGGAGGGCTGCCCCCCAAATCAACATTAAGGGAACTCTCCACTGAAGCTGCCGCGAAAACAGTAATGCAGAGTATCAGGCTAACCATTCAGAAATTCACCGTTCCTTCCAGACCCGCCCTCTGGTTCCAGCTGTTTCCGGAGGGTTTTCTTCCCCAGTAGAAAATGCTGATATCCAGTCCCGATGAAAGGCTCCTGCCTATCCTGGCTGATGTTCTCCATGAGATACCGCTGTCATTCCCATCGAAGAACCATGCGGGAAGATCATCATCACCGGGTATGTACCCAGCTGATACTCTGGCTGTTGCGTTCCAGCCATTCCCGATCCATGAGAGATGCGGTCCCGCTTCAAGCATGTACTTGTCCAGACCTGATACAACTTCCCTTCTGGATTCATATGCCGTCATGATACCGGGTTTCAGACCGGGAAGCGGTTCCAGGGTAGGATCGATCTCCAGTCGCAGCCCGCGCGTATCCCGGGGGTAGTAGAGTTCCTCCTCCTCACGCCAGAATTTCACCAGACATTCTATCACAAGAATATCCGCCGGGCTTAACTCCGGAGCTGCCCTCACAGACCAGAATCTGTTATCCTTCAATCCCGCGCCACTGTAAGAAATCCTCTCGTTCCTTAGCCTCCCTGTGAAACTGAGCCTGCTTAAGAGGCCTGTTTCCCACCTGAACCATGGTGAGATATCCAGGCTGTATCCCCCCTCCTCACTGCTGTCAAATGCACCGTACAGAAGAAGGGATTTCTTCCTGTCCTCGGAATTGCTGGCCGATAACGTAATCACGGAATTAGCGCCGGATGATGCTCCGGACATGGAGAGCGTCGTCTCAAGAGATCCTGAAGTAACGACATCACCTTCGGCACCCGACTGATAGCTTATAATGTAATCGCCATCCGGGTCAGCGTAGTACTGGCCGCTCTGTGGGTCGTAACTGTAATTTCCTTCCCCTGAGCCGACGTATATGTACATTACATCAAGGGATCTGCTTACAGTTCCTCTGCCATTGTAGACCGTCTGCATCCATACATCCCCCGCTGTTCCGGTCATGGACAGCCTGATGGCATCCGCATGGAGCTCTCCCCCCGCGTCGTATCTGGTTGAAGAATGTTCAAAACTGCCGTTGTACCTTAATTCCCCAGCAGGACCGGATCCCTCGAGACGCGCTCTCCACACGTTGAAGGGTCCGCCTGATATTCCGCCTGACCTTCCGTCATCCTGAAGCTCGATTCGAATAAGAGCTTCGGTAGTATTTCTGCTGAAGGAAAGCCCTGTATACCCTGTATTCACTCCTCCCGAGAGGCTGTCCTTCCAGGATTCTTCCGAGAAGCTGCAGCCTGCAAATGGTTTCAGCGAACCGGAAACCGGAATTGCTGATACCGAGATGGATGAGGTCTCACCCAGAGCCATCTGAGGTGTATCGTTTCTCCGGAGGAATTCTCCCCCTCCTGAAACACGGATATTTCCCAGAACAGGATGCGAAGCAATGCGATATCGTTCGAGGATACCGCCGGATTCCATAAATCTGCCTGAAGCTGATACTGAGAGTCCGTCTCCGCCAAGACTCACATCCGCGATGTTATCCATGCCATCGTATTTTGCGGGAAGGGACCATGCAGAAAGAGTACTGTCCGGCTCCAGTTCGGCAGGAGGTTCGTAACCGGATGAAACCAGCCTTCCCCCGATACCCAGTCCCGGGCCGTCCTCCCAGAACTCCAGTCGGGCACCACCTGTGAAACAGGTACCCTCCCTTCTGGTCTCATCGGGGTTGTACAGGTTTCCGGTTCTTCCGGAAAAAGCGGCTTCCAGTTCCATATTAATACTTCCGGATTCGTATTCTGCCGAAAAGCCGCCGGTACTGTAGCCTTTCGGTATCTGTATGTACTGACGCGGCAGATGGGTTCCCATGCCCATGCCCGCCCAGATGTACCCGCCGAGGGAACTGTCGAAAATGTAATCTCCGTTAACTGATGGCGGTCTGCCGAAAACAACTTTCCAGTCACCCTGATTCGGTCCCGAATAAACGTAATGCTCAAGCGAATCCAGAGTGTAGCTGCCATTCCCCTCTCCTGCGAAGGAAGCCCCATCGATCCATGCATCAGCAGGGTCCTCTCCGGCTTCGCGGAGAACCTCAGCAGCCTCTTCTGTCATTAAAAAACCGAGTGGAGCTTCCCGGTCATCCTCACTGTAAAAACCCTTGAACTCGATCGTAAGATCGCTCCCGGCGTAAACCGAAGAGACGGTTACCATATCCTTCCTGAAACCATCACCTCGCTGGAAGAATGTGATCTCCACCCTCTGAGCATTCCTTATGAGCCGGCGGGCTGTAAAAGTTATCAGGCCGGAAGTGTACTCCATCTCGTAATCCTCGGTGGCGCCTCGACGCATAAGCTGTCCATCCAGCCAAACCTTCTCACTGCCGGGGACGATCTCCCATCCGGCTGATACATCGTAGGGTCCCTGAATTCCTTCATCTGTATTGAAAACGCTTCTTTGCCTTTCATCCCCGGATGTCCCGTAACCGGCACCGGTGCTGATGAACTCGGTGATGTCCCCCTCTGCATCAATTCCGCTTACCTCTCTTCTCCATGAAAGGGGACCGGTCTCTCCATTACCGCTTACCCAGTCCATATCACCCAGCCTGGTTCGCCATGATCCGCCGTCAACAATGAAGAATATCCTGTCAAGCTGTGAGACAAGTTCCGAAGAAGAAGGCCCGGCTGTCAGATTGCGGTCGGTTATACTTCCTGAAACCGTGATTCCGGGAGCCGCCATTCCTTCGACCGAAATCCTTGTTCCCTGGTCCAGCCCGCCGCCGTCACCAACTGAAAACCCTATTCTCTTTGAACCTGATATGTACAAACCATGCTCCTGAAAAGGATCTGCGGTATACCCGTGCAGCTGCGCGATCATCCGTCTCTCCGCAAAGCTCACATCGAGTGAAGTTGATGATGGGATGCTCAGCTGAAGTACTTCAAATTCCAATGCAACGATTGAACCAGCCGGTGGGGCAGGATCGAAAATTATGCCTGTTCTTACTCCAGATGTTCCGGATACCGCATTAAGCGTATCACCACCAACAATGGCTGTAATGGAGCCAGGTGCTACCCACAGAGAATCGGGAGTCTCGAAGAAAGCCGTGCCGTCACTTTCGAACTCCAGGGTCATCGTTGAAGTAAGAAACAGTACCGCAGCGGCGAACAGACTCATCGCAGCACCAGGATTCTGCCTTCCCCCGGTGACCAGAGCAGGCATTGATTATGGTTTACCGAACAGGAAATCCGGGAGAACTCCCCCGCCTCGGGCAGTCGGAATAGAACAGTTCCGCCGCCATCAAGCACACAGGAATCCTGCAGAACCATCAGCTCTCCCCCGGCCGTGACCCATATGCCCGCAGAGGGTAACGATTCGGAGACTGAATAATTCCTGTATATCAGGGACTCGTTTTCGCACGAATAGACAGCTTCATTCCCCGATCCTGACAGCTGTCCCTCACCCGAACCGGTCAATCTTACAAGAATATCATCCGGTTCCTCGAGGGAAGTTATTGTACCGCTGGCGCGGGAAACGTACAGAACGGAAAGACCCGAAAGACATATATCCCCAGGCATACCGCGGGAACTCCAGGAATCTGCAGGTTCACCTGAATTATCGTAACGATACACCATGTCCGAGAGTTCATCCGTTACGAACCAGCCCCATCGCTCATCGATGCACATACCTCCGGGAAGAAGAACATCGGACAGGTCATATTCAGAAATGGAACCCCCGGCGTGAACGATGCGAAGGTGAGGCTGTCCCGGAAGGAGTATGTAAATATCCCCGGCTCCGTTTATATCGGCATCAATTATCCCGCCGGAAACCGTAATGTATTCATAATCACTGCCGGGAAGCTCTGCTGTCGATGCGGAAAGCAGGATGTTACCCAGAAGAGCGAACAGGAAAAATGTGATGTTAGCGCACAACTGCGAATGAGCCGGTTTCTACACGACCGCCCTGGCTGAATCTGAAGAAATATGTACCTGACGCGAGGTCAGATGCTCCGCTGTAGGCCAGAGTAGTTTCTCCGCTGCCTACACTGCTGAAATAAACGGTTTCTACATAATTGCCGGAGAGAGAGAATACCGAAAGCTCCGCATCTCCACCGCCTGACCAGAACTGGAAGAAGAGGGTACCAAGGCAAGGCTGCGGATAGAATGCGAAAGTATCCGAGGAGGAGGCTACTGAACCGGTCGAAATATCCAGATCAAGGCCGGAGAAAGAGCTGCAGAGAAGAAGGATATCACCCTCTACAGGAAGTGATAAAGCAACATCGTTAGCTGAACCGGTACTGACTTCCTCGAGTGATCCCGATGTATCATCGAAAACGAAAGCCTGCAGGCTTCCCAGACCTGCGGCGGCAGCACGAAAACTGCCTCTCAACGCATCATCAACACTGTAATACCTGCCCTGGTATGAGGACATATGATCACCGATGTTAGAAAATGGGTCGGTATCTATCTCGAACGTGTAATCCAGGCCGGGTCTGTTGCCGGGAGATACAGTATCGTAATCCGCGATCCTGAAGGATTCCCATCCGTATTTCCCGTTACCGAACTCCGGATCATCTATCCAGCAGGCAAGCATCCAGTCAAGGAGGATCTGGTTCATATCGGGGTTCGTACCGGTCACATCGCGAATTGCCTCGCTTATTCCCGCAATTCCGCGATCGGACGATCTAAGGGATTCGTAAAGGAAATCTTCTCCGCCGTAATTCTCGTACAGGTATGCGAAGTAAAGGAAACCTGCCCCGTAGCCGGCAACGTACTCTATTATGTTTTCCAGTTTCGTCCACTTGATAGGGGTTATCCCCCCCACCTCCAGGAATGTTTCAATCTGAAAGGCAGGATAGCCGCAAACGAATGTCCCGGACTGGGCTTGATTCTCGATTACCCACAGCTCCTCCGAGCTGAAGGGTTCTATTCCCCACTGGATAAGGTGCACCAATTCATGAGATGCGGTGTAGGCAGCGTCACTCTGATTACTCGGGTGACAATCTATGTAGAGCATCTCAACTTCGTTGGAGTGACCTCCGTAGTAAAGGTAAGCCTCGGTCTCGGTGAACTGGTTGTAGGGGCTGAAGAACCCGGCAATGTAGGCTCCGCCCAGCGAATCGATAAAACCATCCCTTATATCGAGCACCAGGAAGTAGATCTTCGGGTCTCCGTCTATTGCATCGGGCGGCTGCCCGAAAACTTCGATATCCGTTTCTACGATCCCTCCCGGTCCGGAAGGTGTGCTGTCCTCCAGGGCTGCAGAAAACTCATCTACAGCAGCCTGAGTGTAAGTGGTGTCCCATTGTGTATCCTCCACGAAAATGTATGAACTTTCTCC
>CAZUYF010000134.1:0-5639 GCA_964624675.1 uncultured bacterium | reverse complement strand
CATGACATTCTGTGCCAGGGCTTCCTTCTCGAAACTGGCTCTGCCTACAGGTACATGCAGGTTGCCGGTCTTATCCACCCTGAAGGTGATCTTTCCAGCTTTGGCTTCTGCAACAGCCCCTGCAACCTCTTCGGTAACCGTTCCTATCTTGGGGTTGGGCATAAGACCTCTGGGGCCCAGTACCCTTCCGAGTTTTCCAACTGTTCTCATCATGTCAGGGCTGGCGATGACGACATCAAACTCGAGCCATCCACCCTGGATCTTTGTGGCTAGATCCTCATCACCAACAAAGTCAGCTCCTGCTTCCTTTGCCTGATCAGCCTTTGCTCCCGTAGCAAAAACAACAACTCTTGCAGTTTTTCCTGTACCATTGGGCAGAATACATGATCCCCTGACCATCTGTTCGGCATACTTGGGATCAACGTTCAGCGAGACGGCAATCTCAACAGTCTCATCAAAACCAGCGGTTGCAAGTTCCTTTACAAGCTCACAGCTTTCCTCAAGTGTGTATTTTTTATCTTTGTCAATACTCTCACGAACCTGGCGGAATCTTTTACTCATTCGTGCCATATCAATCCACAACCTCCAGCCCCATGCTCCTTGCGGTGCCTGCGATCATGGAAACCGCCGCCTCCATGGATGCAGCATTGAGATCTTTCTCCTTGAGCTTAACGATCTCGCGACACTGCTTCTTTGTTACCGTACCGACTTTTTCACGGTTGGATTCTGGAGATCCCTTTGCCAGCCCGGCAGCTCTCTTCAAAAGAACCGCTGCTGGAGGGGATTTCAGAATGAAAGTAAAACTTCTGTCCTTAAAGACGCTTACGACCGCAGGTATAATAAGTCCTTCGCTCCCCCGGGTTCGGGCATTGAATTCCTTACAGAAACCGGCCAGGTTGATTCCGTACTGTCCCAGAGCGGGACCAACAGGTGGAGCCGGTGTTGCCTGCCCTGCGGGCAGCTGAAGCTTTACCATACCTAGAATCCTCTTAGCCATGGTAAGCACTCCTTTCCAGGCGCAGTAACCTCCCCATGCTGGTTACGGCAGCCTTTCCAAACGAGACGGATCATTCCGCCTCCAGTTAGATCCGGTCTTCGGTCAGACCTGACGAACCTGTGAAAAATCAATCTCAACAGGCGCTTTGCGGCCAAAAATGGTGAATATCACCCTAACCCTGCCGCGTTCGGGGTTTATTGATTCCACAACCCCGGTGAAATTATTGAACGGACCTTCTATAACTCTTACAGTCTGTCCTACCGAGTAGGGAACTCTGACAACTTTCGCTTTATCAGAACCATCCGCCTGTCCTTTCAGTCGACTTATTTCGGCTTCGGTCAGCGGTACAGGATTTCCCTGGTTCATCGGCGGGAAACCACTAACATTGCTCATGGACCGGATGTCCATGATTATTTCAGGGCTCAGGTCAAGCTGAACGAAAACGTAACCCGGATAAAGCTTCTTCTTTCTTGAAGTCTTCCTGCCCCTGACATTCGAAGTAATCTCCTGAGTCGGAATGAGAATTTCTCCCACCATATCGGGATATTTCCTTTTAAGCAGTCCCTCCAGAAATATCATAACCCGTTTCTCGTACCCGGAGAATGAATTTACAACGTACCATGCAAACCTGGCGTTATCTTCTTTCTCGGGTGAAGCGTCATCTTCAACTTTTCCCTGCTCAGTGGTCTCTTCTTCAACCATAATCCTGTCCTTCTTGAACTGCAGCTGTTGGTTTCTAGCGAATCAGTCTGATGAGGCCGTTAATCAGAATTGAGGAGGCCTGGTCAGCGGCAAAAACCCATACTGCTGTTATGCCTACCCCGAAGAGAACAACCCATGTTGATGAAATAACTTCTTCTTTTGTCGGCCAGGTAACTTTCGTCAGTTCTGCCTTCACTTCTATAAGAAATCTGATGGCAGTCTTGATACCCCTCACAATAAAGTTGCCGTCCTGGGTTTGCCTGCTAGCCATAATATGTCCTCTTCTTCCCTCTGAGGATGATGGCAGGGCCGGAAGGACTTGAACCCTCAACCGCCGGATTTGGAGACCGGTGCACTACCAATTGTGCTACGACCCTGCGCAACTTCTTAAGAATAGATTACTTCGTTTCCCTGTGAAGGGTATGCTTATTACAAAATTTGCAGTACTTCTTCATTTCCATTCTGCCGGTATCCGTAGTGCGGTTCTTGGTGGTGCTGTAGTTGCGCTGTCTACATTCCTGGCAGGCGAGCGTGATAATTACCCTCACTTTATATCCTGTCTATTGTTCAATTCTATCAACAAGTCCATGACCTACTGTACGTCCGCCTTCTCGTATGGCGAAACGGAGCCCTTCTTCAAGAGCAATGGGAGTAATAAGATTAACTTTTACTCCATCGATATTGTCGCCCGGGAGAGCCATCTCGCGGCCTTCCGGAAGTTCAATCTCACCTGTAACGTCAGTTGTACGGAAATAGAACTGGGGACGGTATCCGGTCTTGAAATGCTTCTTCCTGCCGCCGTCTTTTTCACTGAGAATGATGATGTTGGCGTAGAACTCGGTATGAGGAGTGACCGAACCTGGTTTCGCGAGAACCATTCCCCTTTCCAGCTGATCCTTTTTCATTCCGCGCAGAAGGAGACCTACGTTGTCCCCCGCCTGTCCTTCATCCAGAATCTTCCGGAACATCTCAACACCGGTACATACAGTTTCCATGGTTTCGTGGATTCCGACACGCTCAAGCTTGTCACCTGTATGGACAATTCCCCTCTCGATCCTGCCGGTTCCGACAGTACCGCGACCCTCAATCGAAAATACGTCTTCTACAGGCATTAAGAATGGCTTCTCTGTATCACGTTCCGGTGTAGGGATCCATTCATCCACAGCTGCCATAAGCTCGTAGACACACTTCGCATTTTCGTCATCCGGGGTTCCATCGGAGTTAAGAGCCTTGAGTGCGCTTCCCCTGATAATGGGAGATTCGGTATCGAATCCGTACTTCTCGAGAAGCTCTCCGACTTCCATTTCAACAAAATCAAGAAGCTCGTCATCGTCGATCATGTCGACTTTGTTAAGGAATACCACCATTCTTGGAACGTTAACCTGACGTGCAAGAAGCACATGTTCCTTAGTCTGTTCCATAACACCGTCATTGGCGGCTATAACAAGAATGGCGCCATCCATCTGGGCGGCTCCCGTTATCATGTTCTTGATGTAATCGGCATGTCCAGGGCAGTCTACGTGAGCGTAATGCCTGTTCTTAGTCTCGTACTCCTGATGTGAAGTGGCTATTGTAATACCACGCTTCTTCTCTTCGGGAGCATTATCGATCATGTCGAATTCAACATAGCTTACGTTATCAAACTGCGTAGCAAGACACTTGGTTATTGCAGCCGTAAGGGTTGTCTTTCCATGATCAATGTGACCAATCGTTCCCACATTAACGTGTGGTTTGGTCCTCTCAAACTTCGCCTTGGCCATGATTTCTCCTTTTCTTTTTCATCTTTCATCAATGAATAATGTGCTGATCCCCTGTTCAGCTTCAGTTAACTGCTTATTTCATCTGCCTGGAGCCCACGAGCGGGATTGAACCGCTGACCTCGTCCTTACCAAGGACGCGCTCTACCGACTGAGCTACGTGGGCTCCGGCAGTATTTGCCCAAATAAACCACTTTGCCGGTTTTAGCGGTTATTAACCGCACTCTGTTCAGCTTCAGTTCCCGGCTGGAGCGGGAGACGGGGGTCGAACCCGCGACCCTCAGCTTGGAAGGCTGATGCTCTGCCAACTGAGCTACTCCCGCATGCCGGAACCGCCTGTTAAGCCGCCTTTATCAAGGACTGGTGGCGAGGGGTGGATTCGAACCACCGAAGGCCATTGCCAACAGATTTACAGTCTGCCCCCTTTGACCGCTCGGGAACCTCGCCAGCTCCTATTATCTATAAATAAGCACTAATCCTCAATGGAGCTGGCGGAGGGACTTGAACCCCTAACCTGCTGATTACAAATCAGCTGCTCTACCAATTGAGCTACGCCAGCAAAAAGCGAACATGAAGCATATAAAAACCCCTATCTACTGTCAAGATTACTGTTACCCGGCAAGGACCCGGAAACAGAAAACATTGACTTAGACAAGAGGTAACCTGTAGCTTTATGGTTCGACAAAGCTACATTCAGACGGGAGTCATGTCAATGAACAGGGTCATTATATCTGTTATTACCGCTCTTTCCCTTCTTACTCTGCTCTTTTCGGGCTGCGGCGGCGAAGCATCAATTCAGGATGAACTGGGAATGGTTCCAGGCCTCTGTTTCCTTCACGTTCATATCAGTGACAATATGGATATTGACCTTATACCGGTGGAGGCCGGTGAGTTCCTTCCCCTCTGGTTATGCGATTCTCTCATAGCACGGGGAAGTTTCGGAGTAAGTCTTCTTGGCATCAATCTCACCGATTTCACCCCTCAACTGCTTTTCCTTTCAAGAGAACTCGGAGCGGACGAAATGCTGCAGCTTGGGAAAGACGGTTTCCGCTGCGGTGCGGAGGAGAACCAGCAGGGTTACGATCTGATCGATGAGCGGGGAAGCATGATAGGCTCAATCACCGAGCGGGATGGATGGACATGTCTGATAACGGGAAGCGGGTCGGACAGGTCAGCACGGCGCTGGCTTGAACTTGAGAAGGAGGAATCCCTCGCATCTGACCCTGACCTGATATCTATCTCGGAATCGGACGCTGACCTGACAATACTTGTTTCTCATAACTCAATAGCATTCATATCCGTGATTCCCACCGGGATGCTTTCAAGAACGCAGATAGCCATGCTGAACCAGGTGAAAGACATGATCGGGGCAATCAATCCGAAAGCCCTGAGAGTAAGTCTGAATATCACCACTGCTGAACCTCCGGTAACCACTCTGGATTTACAGCTTGTTCGGGATGGAGACAATGTTACAAGTTTTTCCATAAGCTTCAGCGATACGGAACTGACTCCCGAATTAATTAGGGACGGAGGCTTTTTATTTTGAAAACACAAATAATGCGCTCATACCACCCCTTTCAAACACGGATTAATCGCGAATCTAAATTAAAAAGCCTCCGTCCCTATTTATTCCACGGTGTTGTGCTTGCATTACTTCTGCTCAGTGCACCCGCCTCTGCAGACCCTCCTCCAGGGTACTACGATCCCGCCGCAGGGCTCACCGGACCTGTGCTGCAGGAAGCTCTTCACGGCATTATTGATAATCATACTTCCATAAGCTATGACGCTCTCTGGCTCGCATTTTTCACGACTGACGATAAACCAGACAGCATAGTCTGGGACATGTACTCCGACATACCAGGCGAAAATCCCCCTTACACTTACGTTCTTGGTGATGATCAGGGAGGCTCCGCAAGCGGTGAGGGTGAGGGCTACAACCGTGAGCATTCCTGGCCCAAGAGCTGGTTCGGCGGTGAGGTTCCCCCCATGTACACCGACCTTTTTCAGGTTGTTCCAACGGATATCTACGTAAATAACAGAAGGGATAATCACCCCTACGGAGAAGTAAGCAGCCCAACATGGGAATCGCAGAACGGCAGCCGACTCGGACCCTGCTCCTACCCTGGATACTCCGGAACCGCCTTTGAACCGATCGATGGTTACAAAGGTGATTTCGCCAGGAA
>CAZUYF010000133.1:0-5663 GCA_964624675.1 uncultured bacterium | reverse complement strand
TGAAAGAAATCCTTCGACCAGGCATCCAGCACTCTTGGATCTCTAATGAAACGTGATATGTCCTCTTGAGCCAGATCAATGTTCAACTCATCAATTGCTTCTGAAAGAAGATCTCGGAGTTTCGATATTGTCAGCTTATCCCCTTCAGAGTAGTCACCTGATTGCTTCATTCTGATCTCGAGATGGCTGAGGTTGACCTCTGGATGATGACCAGCATACCAGACCATATCATACCAGTCACGGCCTTTCACTCGTATGCGCCACTTCCTGCAGAGAACCGCATGCAGCTTACCTGCAAATAGATCGGGAAGGTTATATGCGCGAACCGGGAAGGGGATTGGTTGAAGAATGTACTGCGTACCAGTCTCGAATCCACCTGGAGGGTCGATATCCACTTCCAGCTTGATTTTCAGTAGCTTCCCGGAGTGAAAACCACTTAGTAATTCCTTACCTGCGTCTATAGCAATTAACTGCTTGTAGGTATTGGTCTTCAGGAAGGCGGACTCTATCTTTCCCGCTCCTGCACTCTTTGAGCTCTCAAACTCTACTTCGAATCCATAGCTATCGATCTCCTTGCGAAGAGCTTCTCCATAAGCTTCCATCGAAAAGGATTGACAAGAGCTGAGCAGAGAAAAATCCAGATCCTCAGAGAATCGATCGAGCCCATGCAGCATCCTTAGAGCCGTACCACCATAGAATGCTGCATGCTCAAAGAATTTGCTTCGCCAGAGTCCCAATAAAGCCAATCGCTGGAATATGTCCCGAAGGGCATTATTGTAATCAGCAAAAGTTGTACATCTGTAACCATCCATCATGGAGTGTATCACTTCATGCATTATTAACGCTCCAGATTCTCTTCAGATAGATCATTAGATTACGTATCTTGGCTGAGCCATACACATCGCAGATTTCATGCATGAGATTACTGTCCAGTTCTCCGAGTGTGTCCATCTCAATTCGTAAATCATCCATAAGATAATCCTGGAATTCCGATATTCGAGTACCATCAAATCTGCTATCTGTCCAAACCTTATCGATCAGAGCCTTTTCAGGAGTAGCAATCAGGAAAGCCGTTTCCTCGGTTGAATCCAGTATTTGCCCTACAGCATAGCGATTTTTACTGAGCATTCTATAGGAGAACTCTCCCAGAGGAGTATCGAATCCTCTGGATCGCTTGCTGGTTACAGAAGTTAGTGTATGAACTTGTTCGGGAATCAGACCATGGTAGTGCATTGCATATTCAAGGCTGACATATGATGGTCCGTAAATCAGATTAGCAACGTACTCTCGGTTGACAGGTCTTCGTTGAAGGGCAATTCCAAAGCAATATAGCCCCTTCTTGATACGTATTATGATCCCGCCTGCAAGCAGCCTGGTAACAACATCCCTGGGCTTACGATACATTTTAAGAACATCCATGAGAACCTGGAAATCAAAAACCTCACCGGTTACCTTACTTCGAAGCTCGGCGATACTATCAACCATAGTCTCCTCTAATTACGTGTATCTATGTCCATTATTGTTGGACATACTATGCTCTAATTAGTGATGATAGTCAAGGTCGATGATAGTGTATTCAACTCTCAAAACAGGACAGATCAATAGAGAGCGGGGATGCCGCAAGCGGCATCCCCGTTTCTTTGGTACCCCGTAATAGACGCATTTGGAACTATTGTAGAAGCAAGTAAATATTAAGATTCAGTCAGATAATATTTGCGTCTGGGGTCTTTTGGACTGGTTCCTATCTCAACTATTAATCCTAATTCAATCAGTTTTACAAGTCTTGTTCTGGTCGCACGTGAGGATAATTTAATAATCTTCGCAATCTCACTGGTTGTCATACCTTCTCCTCCAGCAAGCACATCCAGTATAACCTGATCCTTTTCTTCCACAGATAATCCAGAAACTCTCTCAAGCATAAATGTAACTCTGAAGTGCACCCCTATCTCTTCTAATATTGGAACTTGCAGTCCAGCTTTCAGACAGGCTTCGGTCATCCTCCCAATACCACTACCCCATTGCTCGATTAGACCCAGACTGTGAAAAATCCTTCCAATCACTCTATTTCGCAGTTTTGAAACACCATTTCGCAAATCCTCTATCGTAAGGCCAAAAGGCAATAATCCTGGATTCTCTATTTCAATGCGATCCTGGAAAATTGAAACACGGATTGGTGCGCCCTGTTGAGAATAATCTGCATGAACGACTGCATTGACTAAAGCCTCCCTGATTGCAACTATCGGAATGCTCCACCTGTCCGATCTGTGAAGATCCTCTATTTCCGCACCAAATAATGAGTGTTTCTTAACGAACTCCATCGCTTCTGCAATCGCATTGACCAGATCAGAGGTGAGTCTCCTCTGATCAACAATACTGCTTCGTGATCTGCCTGCGAATCGACCAACTTGTATCCAAGCATCGGGGAAATGTTTAAGTCTTTCTCCCCCGAACAATAGAATCCCCCCTACCGTCGGGACTATATTCCCCTGATAAGGAATCATTAGATTGAGGCTCAGCAGATCTTTCTTGCTGAGTTTGCGTATAGGTTCAAATAACTCGGAAGCTACTCGGAAGTCTATGTCTTCCGAGTTTAAATCAGGCATGGGTTCTTCGTCATACCCCTTCGGCATCACAGATCGAGACAACTCCGCAATTAGGTTCTTATCTGCTTTCCGATTTGTTGAACCGATCCGTACAAATACCAGTTCCCTATCGCCACTTAACAGAAGTGCATGCGGTCGCTGCGAACTCAGCGGAATATTAACTTGAAGTACATGTGTGCTCCGCCATGGTAAAATTTCTATGTCCGGTATGATTCGAGGAGAGATCCGATCAACAATCAGATTAGCCAGGCGGATTTCCACTTCAAGAGGGTCTTTCACTCCGCACACATTTCGAGTTCTGTCTTCGATACCAATGAGCAAAGTACCACCGGAAGTATTTGCAAATGCGACTATTGTTTTCAGAATTCCCTCTGGAGAGGAGAGATTCCTTTTGAACTCCAGGATTTTACTCTCGTTTGATTTCAGTATTTCAATGAGTTTCATACTCTGAAATTAACTCTGAAGTTCTCTCGCTGTCAAGACTTCAGAGTCAAGGGATGTTTACAATTGATTGAATAATTGAAAAGGCCGCCGGACTTTCGTCCGGCGACCTTTTCTCAATGTGGTACCGGGGACGGGACTTGAACCCGTACAGGCTATTGCCCACTAGGTCCTTAACCTAGCGTGTCTGCCAATTCCACCACCCCGGCACTGATTTATGAAGCTAGAATATCGCCAGAAGGAATGAAGTGGCCATAAACAGCACAGCGAAAATCGAGGTTGCCTTTGACAGCATAGTTGCAGCACCGCGGTTTCCAAATGAAGCTGTTAGGGCACCGCCGCCTCCAAAAGCACCGGAAAGACCGTCTCCTTTGGATTTCTGCAGCAGCACAACAGCAACCAGAAGCACGCAGATGATAAAATGAGCAATTGTTAAAATAGCAATCATATTAAGTGAATCCTTTCCAGAGTACGCAGATATACAAAACAGAAGGCTGACTGGCAAGCCCTGAAACGCCGCAGGAACTCTATGAAAGCGCGTCAACAACTTCCTTCAGGGTAAGATTATCTCCGGGACATTCTGTCCTGCAGCCAGGTACATCCCTGTGAAGCAATATTCCTGAGCTGGAGAAAGAGAAATCCTCCAGCAGTATTCTCAGTAGATCTGTTAATGAGGTCATCTGTTTCCGGGTCGGCGATGTTATGCAGAAATTCCCAACCAGACAGATCCCGATAGAATCGCTGTTGTGCTCTCTGGCATGAGCTCCCACTGCCCAGACTGGCCTTCCGGGTTCTATCTCCCCATCTAAGGATAACGTGCCGTTACCTATTACGAAATGGTACCCGATATCATCCCAGCCGTTCACTGCCCTGTGGAGAGCCCTGAAAACCCTGGCATTTCCTGTTGCCGTTGCCGAGTGATGAATGATCAGGGAATTTACACCATCCAGCCGTGCGTAAATGTCTTCAGCAGGTCTTTCTCCAGCCGCATTCATCTCTTGATCGCTGATATCCGGAACATCACTAAGATTGCTTCGCAGCCAGTTGGCACTGGATTGCATAATGCACTCCCTTCACTCATAATATACTGCTTTCTTGACATAAACGAATCGTTGACAGGGGGGAATGATGGGGAAAATTCTACTGTTTCTACTGCCTGCTTTACTGCTGATCGCAGCAGGCTGCAATGACAGCACCTACCCGTTTCAGCAGGTAACTGATGAATTCACTTTTACATACGATCTTCCAAGTGATGGTGTAGTTGATCTGATCGTTCTGAACTGCTACATGAACAACATACGGACTCTTCTTGCGGACAGTACACAGTCCTCGGGCAGTCATTCATCATCATGGGATCTTCTGGACTCCAGCGCTGTACGGGTTCCTGACGGGCTTTATTACGTAAGGATCATACTCGATGACGACGTAATCGAGACTCAGATGTATGAGGTGTACAAATGACGCTTATAATGTTACTCCTATGTACAATCGGACAGCCTGATGGTGGCGGTAGCGATTCGTTCTCTCCCGGATTCAGGATAGGTTTCACATTCATGGCTTCCTTTCCCTCCATGCAGAATGAAAAGGATTTCGCTGACATGAACACAGCTGCGGGACTGGATTTTGAACTTGGCACTGCCGCCTGGGGAGGGTCTGTCGAAGTCCTTGGGGATGTAAGCGAAAAGTTCAGGATAAGAGGAAGTGTGGGCGGCACAAACTTCAGTGGAGGTTACTCTGAGGGCTACGATCCCATGCAGAATCTGTTCCTGGTACTTTTTACCCTTGGTTTGTTTTCCGGGGGTGGTGAGGATGATGTAATCGAGCTGAACGACCAGGCAATCTCCATAGAAGCTCAAGCTTACTATGTCCTCACACGGACAACGGGAATGTCGGTATCCGCGGGAGCGGGTCCGATATATACATTTGCCACTCGAAAACTTGATTCCCCGAATACAGCCACTTCCGGAAGCGGGAGCGGACTGGGTTTTGTTGCTTCTCTGAGGCTGGATCAGGAATCAACGTTCAAGCTGGGCTGCCTGCCGCTCATGTTCGGTCTTGAGGGCGGATACAGAATGAACAGCGTGAAAATCAGTGATGAAGAAGCGGACGACTACGAGCTGGACTTCTCCGGTCCCTTCGTGAAGCTTGGGTCCTATATCGGGATATAGATTATCAGCTGGGGTCAGGCCTCGCTGAGGCCTGACTCCAACAGGTTAATAATTTCCATCGGGCTGTCAACAATAAACTCAGCACCATGACACATCAGAAGAGATGCATCCCTGAATCCCCAAGATACTCCTGCAGCAACCATACCGGCATTCACCGCTGTATTCATATCTACATCACTGTCACCGACCATCAGAGTATTCCCTGCCAGCGCTCCAAGTTTCTCAAGTACAGGTATGACCGCTTCAATAGACGGCTTCAGGGGATACCCCTGCTTTGCACCGCTGACTGCAGCAAAGTTAATCCCACCGAAATATTTCTCAACCTGTCTTTCAGCTGTAAGCTGATGCTTGTTTGTTAGAACTGCCATTGGCACACGCTCCGCCTGGAGTCTTTCCAGCAGATCAGTTATCCCCGGATAGGGCCGGGTTTTGACAGACCCCTCTTCAAGGT
>CAZUYF010000132.1:0-5690 GCA_964624675.1 uncultured bacterium | reverse complement strand
TTCGGACGGAAAGTCTACAAAGTCGGCCTCTGGGGAGGCTTTTCGTGTCCCAACAGGGATGGAACGCTCAGCACTGAGGGATGCACTTTCTGCAATCCCCTTTCCAGTCATCCAAAGAGCTTTGTAGAGGGGAAATCGATCACTCAACAGATGAACGATGGATGCAGATACGTTACCTGGAGATTCAATGTAAACAGTTTCATTCCCTATTTTCAGGATTACACAACAACTTACGGTGATCTTTCCGAGCTTGATGCACTCTACTCCGAAGCTCTTTCATGTCCGGGAGTTCTGGGTCTTTCACTGTGCACACGCCCGGATTGCCTTCCGGAATCAGTACTTGATTATCTTGCAGATCTTTCCATGCGGACATTCCTCTGGATAGAGGTAGGAGTACAGACTTCTGATGATGGGATCCTCAGAGATATGAACAGATGCCACAACTCCCTTGATGCGATTAATTCCTTCAAAGCCCTGCACGCAAGAAATATCTTCTCCGCTGCCCACATGATAATAGGTTATCCCGGTTCCACCAGAGAAACGGTTATGGGTGATGCAGCATTTATTAGAAAAACAGGTACAGGCGGGGTCAAACTTCAGAACCTGCATATAGTGAAAAATACTCCTATTGAAAAACGATTTGCAGCAGGTGAATTCGAGCTTATGTCAATAGATACATACATCGATATGGTGATCCTTTTCCTCGAGCACACTGAACCGGACGTAGTCATACTCAGACTCACCGGGGAAGCACCCGACAAGCTTACCGTTGCGCCCCAATGGTCTCTGCACAAGATGCACATTCTGAACAGTATCCATGGAGAGATGAAAGAAAGAAATACCTGGCAGGGTAAAGCTTTGGGCTACAGTAAATTAACTATAAATGAACCACTGAAAAATATACGGACTCACTGGAGGAAGGACTGAAGTATTGCATGAAGACTGCTACCTTCATAGATTAAACTCTCCGAATTGTAAAGATTGAACCGAACCGGGAAACTAATTCCCGAGCTATCCGTTTACTGGAGGACCTGATGATCGATCGAGCTTCCGTTAAATCCATTCTCGAGGGAGACTGCAAAGAGGAAAGAGTAACCGTTTACGGCTGGATTCGAACTGCACGGTCGGGTAAAAACGTTACATTCGCATCCATATCGGATGGTTCGATTTCTTCCCCGCTACAGGTCGTATTCGATCGGGATAAGTTCGACGACATCGCAGGATTGGCCACCGGAGCCTGTATAAAAGTTACCGGCAGAATCGTCGAATCGCCCGGTACCGAGCAGTCCAGGGAAATCAGTGCGGATGAACTGGAAGTAATCGGTCCGGTCGGAGATGATTATCCGCTTCAGAAGAAAAGGCATTCCATCGAATTCCTCAGATCCCTGCCCCACTTGAGGGCCAGGACCAACACTTTCGGTGCAGTTTTCAGAATGAGCCACCACCTCAGCCTTGCGATCCACAGGTTCTTCGATGATAACGGTTTCTTTTTTATCCATGCCCCGCTTATTACTACAAGCGATGCCGAGGGCGCCGGAGAAGCCTTCCAGGTTACCTCCATACCACTTGACAGCGTTACACTTACGAACGGTGATGTAGATTATTCGAAGGATTATTTCAAGAGGCAGGCTTTTCTTACAGTAAGCGCACAGCTCGAGGCAGAACCTCTGGCTCTGGCCATGGGGAAAGTATATACCTTCGCTCCTACTTTCAGGGCTGACCCATCAGATACCCGTTTTCATACAGCGGAATTCTGGATGATCGAACCCGAGATGGCGTTCTTCGATCTGGATGATGATATCTCTTTGATAGAGGATTTTATCAAGTACACAGCCCGTTACCTTCATGATAAATGCCCTGAAGAGATTTCCTTCTTCAGCAGATTCTATGAAAAGGAGCTCGAGGAACGCTATAGTATGCTTATTGCAAGTGACTTCGCCCGTATCACATATACTGATGCGTTTGAACTGCTGAAGAAGAACAGAGACAGTTTCGAAGTGGCACCCGAATGGGGAAGCGATATTTCAACCGAATACGAAAGATACCTTACCGATGAGTACTTCGGGCGCCCTGTTTTCGTAACCGATTATCCGGCAATTATAAAACCCTTCTATATGCGCCTGAATGATGATGGAAGAACAGTAGCATGCACTGACCTTCTTTTCCCCCGGGTTGGTGAACTTGTCGGTGCCAGCCAGAGGGAGGAAAGACTGGATGTTCTCCTCACTCGCGCAAAGGAGTGCCGCATTGATTTAGAAGATTATTCCTGGTACTTCGATTTAAGAAAATGGGGTTCAGCTCCCCATTCAGGATTCGGACTGGGATTTGAAAGACTGCTGATGTATCTCACCGGGATGGAAAACATACGTGACGTGATTCCATTCCCGAGATCAAAAGGAAAGATGATATAAAAACCAGAACACTGTTTATCTGCACAGAACAGGACGGAGCATAATGGACAGGAAAATGATCACTATTGACGGTAACGAAGCTACAGCCCGTATTGGACATAAGCTGAGCGAGGTAGTTGCCATCTATCCGATCACCCCCTCCAGCGGCATGGGTGAATACGCTGACGCGTGGTCATCTCAGGGAAAAACTAATATCTGGGGAACGATTCCCCTGGTTCAGGAGATGCAGAGCGAAGGCGGTGCCGCCGCGGCCGTGCATGGGGCACTTCAGACTGGAGCGCTAACCACAACCTTTACCGCATCCCAGGGTCTTCTCCTGATGATACCTTCCATGTATAAGATTGCAGCTGAGCTGACACCAGCTGTGTTTCACGTATCTGCCAGAAGTCTGGCGTGCCAGGCATTATCAATCTTCGGGGATCACAGCGACACCATGGGTGTAAGACAGACCGGTTTCGCCCTTCTTGCAAGCGCTTCAGTTCAGGAAGCAATGGATCTGGCCGTGATAGCGCATGCATCGACACTTAAGTCAAGAATACCCTTTATCCATTTCTTCGACGGTTTCAGAACCAGTCATGAGATCCAGAAGATAGAATTGATACCGGACGAGGTTCTCGTAAGCATGATGGATAATGAACTGATTATCGCAGCGAGGAACAGGTGCCTTGATCCGAACCACCCGGTTGTAAGGGGTACCAGCCAGAACCCGGACGTTTACTTCCAGGGCAGGGAAACGGTTAATCCATACTATCTGGCTACTCCTGGAATAGTACAGGATTACATGGACAGATTTGGTGAGCTTACGGGAAGAAACTATCATCTGTTTGACTATGTGGGCGCGCCGGATGCCGATACTGTAATAATGCAGATGGCTTCAGGCTGCGAAACTGCTCACGAAACAGTCGAATACCTCAGTAACAGGGGTGAAAAGGTTGGACTGATAAAGGTCCGGCTTTACAGGCCGTTCCATATGGAAGCCCTTCTAAAAGCTCTGCCTGATACGGTGAAGAACATAGCTGTACTCGACAGAACGAAGGAATCCGGTGCTCCGGGAGAGCCTCTTTACCTTGATGTTGTTACCACACTGGTGGAGAACGGCAGAAACGATATCAGAGTCACCGGAGGCAGGTACGGATTATCCAGCAAGGAGTACTGCCCTTCAATGGTGAAAGCCGTTATTGATGAGGTCAGGAAACCGAAGCCCAAGAATCATTTCACGCTGGGCATCAACGATGATGTTACAAATACATCCCTGGACATTGATTCCAGCTTTGAACTCGAATTTCCCGATACGGTTCAGGCTGTATTCATCGGGCTCGGTTCAGATGGAACCGTTGGCGCCAACAAGAACAGCATCAAGATAATCGGAGAGGAAACTGATAATTACGCACAGGGCTACTTCGTTTATGACTCCAAGAAGGCAGGCGCCAGAACTGTCAGTCACCTGAGATTCGGCCCAGAGCCAATAAGGCAGACATGCCTGATTTCAGCGGCTGATTTTGTTGGATGTCACCAGAGCATTTTCCTCGAGAAATACGATGTACTAGCATACGCGGCTGAGGGAGCCACATTCCTGCTCAATACTCCATACGGAAAGGATGAGGCATGGGACATGCTTCCAATGTCCGTACAGGAAGCCATGATAGAGAAAAAGATAAAATTCTACATCATCAACGCCTACGATGTTGCCAAGGAAACTGGCATGGGTGCAAGGATAAACACAATCATGCAGACATGTTTCTTTGCTATATCGGGAGTGCTTCCAAGGGAAGAGGCTATCCAGAAGATAAAGGATGCAATCAAAAAAACGTACGGTAAAAAAGGTGATGATATAGTTCAGAAGAATTACAATGCCGTTGATCATACACTGGTCCATCTCTTCGAAGTAGACTATCCGAAAAAGGTTACAAGCACTATTCCAATACCTCCCACCGTTCCCGATGAGGCTCCGGAGTTCGTCAAGCGTGTAACAGCGAAGATTATCCGGATGGATGGTGACAGTATTCCTGTTTCCGATATGCCAGCCGATGGAAGCTGGCCAACGGGAACAACTCAATGGGAAAAACGTAATGTTGCCCTTGAAATTCCCGTATGGGATGCTGATACCTGCATTCAGTGTGGATTCTGCAGCCTTGTCTGTCCCCATGCTGCAATTAGAATGAAAGTGTACGAAGGAGGACTTCTTAAAAACACGCCTGAGACTTTCAAGTCTGCGGATGCAAAGGGTGGAAAATTCAAGGACCTGAAATTCACTATCCAGGTAGCCCCGGAAGATTGCACAGGGTGCGGGACATGCGCGCACATCTGCCCCGCCAAGAACAAGGAGAATCCGGACCGCAAAGCTATCAATATGGCGGATCAGATGCCGCTCAGAATACCGGAACGGGAGAATTACGCTTTCTTCCTTGATCTTCCCGACTACGACCGTAACGAATTGAATCCTTCGATGGTCAAGGAATCGCAGTTACTTCAGCCTCTGTTTGAATACTCAGGTGCCTGCGCGGGATGCGGCGAGACCGCATACGTCAAACTGCTCACGCAGATGTACGGAGACAGGGCGGTAATCGCCAACGCAACAGGATGCAGTTCTATTTATGGAGGAAACCTGCCGACAACTCCCTACTCCCAGAACCATGACGGCAGAGGTCCTGCCTGGAACAACAGCCTGTTTGAGGATGCTGCTGAATTCGGTTTCGGATTCCGGCTCACAGCCGATAAGCACACCCAGATAGCAAGGGAACTCCTCGAAAAGCTATCTTCACAGGTGGGTGATAACCTTGCAGATGCTATCCTGACCGCTGAGCAGAATACTGAAAAGGATATTTCAGATCAGCGTGAGAGGATTCTGGAGCTTCGGAAGAATCTATCAGCAATTGATTCAATGGATGCACGGATGCTTGAAAGTGTTATCGATTACTTCGTCCACCGAAGTGTCTGGACAATCGGAGGCGATGGATGGGCTTACGACATCGGTTACGGTGGACTGGATCACGTTCTTGCGCAGGGCAGGGATATGAATATTCTGGTTCTGGATACCGGAGTTTACTCCAATACCGGAGGACAGTGTTCCAAGGCAACACCTCTTGCAGCAGTTGCCAAATTTGCAGATTCCGGTAAACCTCAGCCGAAGAAGGATCTGGCCATGCTTTGCATGAGCTATGGCAATATCTACGTTGCACAGGTGGCACTTGGTGCGAACTACAATCAGACCGTCAAAGCATTTGTGGAAGCTGAAAGCTACAAAGGATCAAGTATCATTATAGCTTACACTCACTGCAT
>CAZUYF010000131.1:4288-5706 GCA_964624675.1 uncultured bacterium | reverse complement strand
CCCTCGGGGGACAGGGCAAAGTCTGCCCTCAGAGATCCCCCGCCTGGAAGAGATATTCTCATTCCCGCACCTCCATCAAGGTGGAATCGGTTCCACCTGCATTCATCCAGGTGGTCCGCCACCTGGCCGGCATCCCCGAACAGGACCAGTGAGAAATCCATTGTGTTGTTCTCATCAATCGAGAAAGAGAATATCCTCTGCCTCAGTTCCAGGTTACCAAGGAGAGCCCAGTTCCCTCCGAATCTTGCGTCACTGTATCCCCTGAGCCCCGAACTTCCTCCAAGGGAGGGTAGAAAAGGAAACGGTGTTGAAGCCGTTCCTGTGTGTCTTTCAACCTTCATCCTGAAGGCCGGCGTTGTAGAGCTGCCTATCGGCGTGAATACCGCCAGTGCGCATTCGGCACTTGAATATGTGATATCGTTTCCCGTCTGTATATTGTATCCAGCTGATACGTAACCGTTAAAAAGAAGCGGCAAAGACCATGTACTTTCGATAAACGGCCCCGCCGTCCAGATCGAACCGTATTCGTCTGTCGGTGACTGACCCCAGAGTTGCTCATCCGTTCTGTTGTATACAGTGGAATGTCTGCAGAGCATGCCTCCTGTAATGACAAGACCAGACAGGGGACTGAAATTGTAAGAACCGGAGAGACTCTGTATTTCAGTATTGTAGTTTGCGTAGAGCTCGTTATCGCCCTCGTTGCCCCAGCCGAAGAATTTTCTGTCCCTGCTAACATTGTACCTGGCGTTTACTATGACTAATCCGTTGCCTGCGGGAAACAGAAGTTTTGGCTCGGCGGAGATGCTTCCATCAGTATAGGCGTATGCCATCGCGCTGAAACCAAAGGGCTTGAAAGGAGGTATCATGTTATTGTTGACTACACCTCCAATGAGAACACCGGATGTTGAGCTGTAGCTGAGTAACGGAAATACCCTCCATGCATACAGAGGAAGTGTGCAAACTAACGCTACTAGAATAAAAAGGATTTTTGTTCTGTATAACATGATCTCCATCCGGATTGAATAAAATATACTGTACCTGTTCTGTAATGAATAATTATATTAAACCAAATATAGAAAGTGGAGGTCTCTTGAAAACACCTTTGATTGTTGTTCCTACATACAACGAGCTTGAGAATATCAGAAACCTGATACCGATTCTACTTGACCTGCCTGTTAAGCCTGATGTGCTTGTGGTAGATGATAATAGTCCGGATGGAACAGGTGATGCCGTACTGGATTTTGAGTCAACCGGCAGAGTACACCTTCTAAGCCGCCCGGTGAAGGCAGGCCTGGGACAGGCATACATAGCCGGTTTCCAGTGGGCACTGGAGAGAGAGGAATTCGATCCTGTTGTCCAGATGGATGCTGATTTTTCACACAAACCTGAAAAGGTTGTAGAACTGATTGATGCTCTTG
>CAZUYF010000131.1:0-4188 GCA_964624675.1 uncultured bacterium | reverse complement strand
AAAATGACTAAAAGCATCGTATGGGAAGCTGTCTGGATGGTATGGCATCTTCGTTTTCCATGGCTGTTTTGAGAGGTTTCTACTGATATGCTGGCATCATGCTTTGCCCTGACGATCATAGGTAGTATTTCCTTCAACTGGGGTTTTGAAACTTCTCAGTCCTACATATACTCTATTGTACAGGGAGATGACGGTACCATGTGGTGCGCGACTGCCGGCGGGATAATACATTACGACCCGCTGAACGGCTGGCTGGACAGCCTCTCGTACCCTGAAATGCCATGGATAGGCGCCATTGATCTCCTTTTTGATAACTCTCTTATGTGGGTTGCTACCGGGGGAGGCGGTTTAGCTCTTTTGCAGGAGGATAGTACCTGGAAGGTTTTCTCCTCCTATGAGGGTGTTCCGGGTTCCGGGCATGTCTATTCTGTTTACGATGCCGGAGGATATATCTGGGTTGGTTCTGACGGTGGACTTTCGCGAGGGAATACCGATACTTTCCTTCCCATTGATGCCGATCTCACAGGCGGAGCCTTCACTGCCACTAAGGTGACAGATATTACAGGTATCGGTAACACGATGTACCTTGCAACCGACAGGGGAGTGTACTCCCTTGATCTGGGCGGAAGCATTTTCAATCCCGGATCCTGGACAAGCTATGAGGATTCAACACTGATCCTTGGAATAGATGACATTTACATTGCATCCGCCGATTCCGTTTTCGGATATGGTTCCGGCGGAGTTTCCCAGATGATCGGTGACAGCTGGATACGTCTGCTGGATTATTCCGCCAGCGCCGATTCAGTGGTAACCGGGTTGCTTGTAACGGAAGACGGTCTCATCGCTGCATGCAGGAAGGTTCTGCTGTACAATGGCGGGGTCTGGGAACATTACGGATCCGGGTATCCGGACGGGAGGTATGCATCGTGTCTCAGCGAGGTTTTCGGAAAAATATGGTGCGGTTACGGTTTGCTTGCTGCGAACTGCTGTGACACGGGGAACGGACTTGGATATCTTGAAAATGGGATATGGGAAAGCCTTCAGGTACCTGGAATGGGTGGACCCAGCTGTTATCAGATGGCACGGGATGAAGACAGAGTGTACCTGGGCAGTCATCGGGTCGGTCTGATGGCATTTTACCCGGACAGCGGCTGGGCAGCATTCAATAATCTTACAGCTGCCATGCCGCGTGCTCTCAGAAGCTACTCGGCAGCAAAATCCGGATGTTCCGGGATCTGGACAGGAACCTACCACTTTGGTCTCACATGGATAGATGACAGGGAAACGTATTCCATGGATGACGATACGATCATAACCTACGTCTCAGATTCCCTCTCAGGTCTTCCGCCTGAAGTAGTCCAGATTGTGACGCCCCTCCTAAATAACCAGGTGGTTATGCTGGCATCTCAAAGTGGAGCCCTGCTGGTAGCACAGGAGGCGTTCTGGCAGACACCCGATGAGCCCAGTGGTATCGTGGCAGTATCCGGTGAGCCTGAGGACGGTAATCTTCAGTGGACTACCAGGAGTGAGACTGATGGCCTTGCGAACAAGAACATACAGATGATATTTCCGTGCGGAGACGACAGTCTCTGGATAGCGTTTGCATCGGAAAACGGCTGTCAGCTTCTTGTCCACGGAGGAGATCCTATAGATAAATCCTTGGATACATGGTACCCTGGATACGGACAGGCATACACTACCTCCTCGGGACTTTCCTCGAACAAGGTATTCTGCTTTGCCAGGGATGCGAGCGGAGACATTCTGGTTGGAACCGGGAACGGTATAAGCCATTGGAATGGTAACCTGTTTTCTGACGTAGCGGGAGTATCCGGATCGGTTAAGGCCATGCAGGTGGACAACAATGGAGTGATCTGGTGCATGACCGAAGCTGCGGTTTACAGTATTGACGGAGGGGATGTAACCGAATTCACCCGTTCGAATTCAATATACATTTCAACAAACAGAATTGAGAATGAATTCAGTTCTATAAATCCTGAGGATGGAACGGTTTACTTTTCATCAATCGTAGGTCTGTGGTCGATTATTTCCCAGCAGAGTCAAGATGAAAGTCCGGATCTGCTTTTCTACCCGCAGCCTTTCCTCCCTCTTGAGGAAGAACTGCACATAGTATGGTCCGGGTCCGAAGAACAGATAGAGGTTAAATTTTTCTCCCTGACGGGGGAGTACCTGGGCTGTGTTCCTGGGGATAGCTGGGAGGATTGGACCTGGGGAGGAACACTGAACGGGACTGTTCTGGCCAGTGGTGTTTATATCGTGCTTGTTGAGAGGAATGGCGATGTATTCAGATGCAAAATTGCGGTGGTAAGATGATTTCCATAAGACAGATCGAGCCGGGTGACAGAAATGATTGGACGGATTTCGTCCACCGCTCAAATAACGGTACCATTTTCCATTCACCTGATTTTCTGGATTATCACCCGGAAGGCAGATTCAGAAACCATCACCTTATCGTGGAAGGTAAAAATGACATCCAATCCATAATCCCGGGTGCTTTGGCTGACAGGGAGGATGGAACATGGTTCAGATCCTATCCGGGAGCCTCCTACGGTGGTCCGGTATGGAGCGATTCACTCGGTCTGAGCAGAATCGAAAGAATAATTGATGAACTCATATCCTATTGCAGATCTCAGGGATTCCGGGGTATTGAGTTAACTCCCCCTCCGATAGTCTATTACCGCAGACCTCATAACTACCTGGAATTCTCACTTCTCAAGCGTGGATTCAATTACAGGAAGAGGGAACTGACGGCGATAATTGATCTTTGCAGACTGGGAGAGGAACTAAGGTTGGGTTTTCGTTCATCCGCCCTGCGAGGCGTAAGGAAAGCAATCAAGAGTGGTGTAACAGTCGAAGAAAACCCGGATTTCTCACTATTTTATCATGTACTGGAGTCCAACCTCCAGCAACGTCATGATGTCAGACCTACCCATACGCTTGAGGAACTTGAAAGGCTCCGGAATCTGCTGGGCAGAGACCAGATCAAACAGTTCATTGCCACGCTGGATGGAGAGGTTCTCGCGGGAATGGTTATGTTCCATTGCAATCCAAGGGTCACACTTGCTTTCTATATTTCCCATGACCAGGAGCACCAGGCACTCAGGCCGGTCAATCTGGTTTACATGGAAGTCATAAGATGGGCCAAGCAGATGGGGTATCATTATCTGGATCTTGGCACGTTTACCCTTGATATGGATATTAACCATGGTCTCTGCAGGTTCAAGGAATCTTTTTCAGCGAGAGGCATTTTCAGAAACACACTGTACGGAACCGTTTAGTGGAACCACTTCATAAATCCCGTCTTTGTGCGGTGATTCTTCTGTGGGCAGCATTGCTCGTCCTTGTTTTCGGTGGAAGAATGTATACAACGGATGTGCTTGCCCAGTATGAGGTTGCCGGATCATTTGTAGGACAGAGATCGTTTATGACGGTTTCGGGAGATTTCGGCTGGGTGATTCACGGTGCCAGATCAGGTCTTTTCGTTCCCCACGGCGCAGGATTCTCAATCCTCCTTATACCCGCAGCAGTTGCAGGACAATTACTGGGATTGAATGGCGGCAAGTTTGTAATGGCTTTGCTGAACGCTGGTTTCAGTCTGGCACTGATCGGGTTCTGGTACGCTTCTGCCGTTAAGAAGTACACTGATGTGCCCGTTCTGCGATTCATAGCAATTGCCATATGCGGAATGGTTCTTGTTTACGGAAGAATGACTTTCGATGTTACTGCCGCCGCCGCAGCTGCCATGGCTGGTTTCTACTTTTCCCTCAATGATCGCATGCTTGCAGCCGGTCTCTGTCTTGGGTTTGCCATTTTTATAAGAGCTGACAGCCTGCTTCTCCTCCCTCTGTTCTGGAGCGACTGGAGGAGCATGAAAAAACTTATCAGTGGGCTTGTTCCATTCATCCTCCTTATACTCTTCCTGAACTGGTACCGGTTTGGAAATCCATTCCTTGACGGTCATGGCCAGGACCCCGCAATTGCTTTTGAACCGTTCAAAGGAGGTATACCGGGACTTCTTCTGAGTCCGGGCAAGGGGCTTCTATTCTACGCTCCACTCTGTATCTTCGCGCTTTTTGTTCAGAAGGACTGGAGACTCTGGACTCCATTTGTTCTTTCTCTCGTTTTTCATGGGATGCTTCATGACTGGTCCGGCGGTACAGGATGGGGACC
>CAZUYF010000130.1:2679-5723 GCA_964624675.1 uncultured bacterium | reverse complement strand
GGCAAGAACCATACGGGACAGAATGGGACATCAGGACCGTGAAAAATTAACTCCACACGATCTTGTCAACTCCAGAACTCTGTCAAGTGTGATAAACACTTTCTTCGGTTCCAGCCAGCTTTCGCAGTTCATGGAGCAAACCAATCCTCTTGCCGAACTTACTCACAAGAGAAGGACCAGTGCTCTGGGTCAGGGCGGATTGACAAGAGAGAGGGCGGGTTTTGATGTCAGGGATGTGCATCATACACATTACGGACGCATGTGTCCGGTTGAAACACCTGAAGGACCCAACATCGGACTCATCACTACACTGGCTGTTTTTGCCTCCATTAATCGGTTCGGCTTTCTGGAAACACCCTACCGCCGCGTAATCGATGGAAAGGTAACCGATGAAGTTGTTTACCTTTCTGCCGACAGAGAAGACCGTACTACGATAGCTGAAGCCGACGCACCTATGGATAAAGACGGGAAGCTTGAAGGTCCTCTTGTAAGAACCAGACGGGCAGGTACATTCCCTATGGTCTCTCCGGATGATGTTGAATTCATCGATGTCAGCCCGAGACAGCTTGTTGGCGTTTCCGCCGCTCTGATACCCTTCCTTGAGCATGATGACGCTAACAGAGCGCTTATGGGTTCGAATATGCAGCGTCAGGCGGTTCCTCTTCTTTATCCCCATGCTCCCATTGTGGGAACCGGCATGGAAGTAAGGGCTGCCCTTGATTCTGGAACCCTTGTAACAGCTCTCAGGGCGGGAACCGTACAGGAGGTCGATGCTTCTTACATAGTAGTAAAGGCTGACTGCGAGGTGCATGATTTCAACAGATTTGATACATACCAGCTTAACAAGTTCAAACGGACGAACCAGGATACGTGTTCCAATCAAAGGCCCCTTGTCAGTATTGGTGACGTAGTTAAGAAAGGTTCGGTTCTGGCGGATGGTATGGCAACCGAGAACGGCATACTGGCACTTGGCTTCAACGCAACGGTGGCTTTCGTTCCTTGGAACGGTTACAATTTTGAGGATGCTATTGTTGTCAGTGAAAGGGTTATCAGGAACGATGCCTTCACTTCGGTTCATGTTGTTGAACTGGAAACGCAGTTCAGAGAAACAAAACTCGGCCCGGAAGAACTTACAAGAGAACTTCCCAGCGTTGATAATCCCGAAGAGATCGCTAATCTGGATGAAGACGGCATAATCAGGATCGGTTCAAGGGTGAGGGAGAGAGATATCCTTGTCGGTAAAATTACACCAAAAGGAGAACAGGATCTTTCCCCGTCAGAAAGATTGATCAGAGCAATATTCGGCCAGAAGGCGGGAGACGTGAAGGATGCATCTCTGCGGGCGCCTACCGGTATGGATGGCATGGTTATTGATGTGAAAGTCTTCTCAAGGAAGGACAAAACTGAAAGAACCCGCCGCGAGATCGATGAGAAGCGGGACAGGTTCAGAGATGAATTCGACGAGAAAGAGAAGCGCCTGTTCGCCGAAAGAGACGAGCTTCTCAGAAACATCCTCCGGGGACAGAAAGCTGTCAGTTTTGTTGATAAGCTTACGGGAGAGGTGCTGGTTTCATCCGGAAGGAAGCTTTCGGCATCCTTCCTGAATAAAGTGAACTTCTCCGATATAGATTCGAGTCAACAACTTGTGGATGATCTTAAGGCTGATGATGAAACTCGTCAGATACTTAGAAATGCCGCAAAGGAATATAAGAGACTGGATAATGAGCTGGAAACCGCCGAGGAAAAACTCATGCGCGGTGACGATCTTCCCCCCGGAGTAATAAAAACAGTAAAAGTCTACCTGGCGAAACGCCGTAAACTGCAGGTCGGTGACAAGATGGCTGGAAGGCATGGAAACAAGGGCGTTGTCAGCATAATCGTTCCACAGGAGGATATGCCCTATCTGCCTGATGGAACCCCCATCGATATCTGTCTCAACCCTCTCGGAGTACCGAGCAGGATGAACGTAGGTCAGATAATGGAAACGAACATCGGATGGGCTGCAAAAAAACTGGGTTACGATGTGGTTACACCTGTGTTCGATTCGGCGACTAATATAGAGATAGAAGATGCTCTGGAAGAAGCCGGTTTTAACAGGGACGGTAAAACGGCACTCTTTGACGGCAGGACCGGTGATCCCTTTGATCATAGGGTTACGGTTGGAAATATGTATATGATGAAACTGGCGCATCAGGTTGAGGACAAACTCCACGCAAGGGCTACCGGCCCATATGCAATGGTCACTCAGCAGCCTCTCGGAGGTAAGGCGCAGAATGGCGGTCAGAGGTTGGGAGAGATGGAGGTTTGGGCTCTTGAAGCCTACGGTGCGGCGCATTGCCTCAAAGAAATGCTGACCATCAAGTCGGATGACGTTGATGGAAGGGCCCGTGCCTATAGCGCGATGGTTAACGGAGAAAATATTCCGGAATCCCTGACTCCCGAATCATTCAATGTTCTTCAGAATGAAATGAGGAGCCTTGCTCTGGATGTTGAATTGCTGCCTGCTGAAGGGGAGGAATAAAAATGTTAGAAAACATTTCCCGACGTGATGCCAGAGTATTACTTTCCGACTTCGGAGGTATGAAGATCAGCCTGGCCTCCCCCGAGACAATACGGAAATGGTCCCATGGAGAGGTCAGTCAGGCCGAAACCATTAATTATAGAAGCTACAAGCCCGAAGCAGAAGGGCTTTTCTGTGAACGTATTTTCGGTCCCGTCCGGGACTGGGAGTGCAGCTGCGGAAAATACAAAAGAATACGTAATAAGGGGATAGTGTGTGACAGATGCGGTGTTGAGGTTACGCATTCCCGGGTCCGCAGAGAACGAATGGGTCATATAGACCTTGCGGTACCTGTCGTTCATATCTGGTTCTTCAAATCCAGGAAGATCTCCAAGCTTCTCAATATCACGAACCTCAAGCTGGAGCGTGTTATTTATTACGAATCCTATATCGTTACGAAATCCGAACATCCGGACATCACTATAGGTATGATTTTGACCGATGCAGAGTACAGGGAAGCTAAAAAGGAGTACGGTGATGTCTT
>CAZUYF010000130.1:0-2579 GCA_964624675.1 uncultured bacterium | reverse complement strand
CTCAGACCTCTGGTCCCGCTTGACGGCGGAAGATTTGCCTCCAGTGATCTGAATGACCTGTACAGGAGGGTTATCAACAGGAACAACAGGCTGAAACGGCTTCTGGACCTCCAGGCCCCGGACGTCATTCTCAGGAATGAGAAAAGGATGCTGCAGGAAGCTGTGGATGCTGTTCTTGATAACAGTTCAAGGCGTAAACCTGTAAAAGGAGCCGGAATGAGACCCCTCCGATCCCTCTCGGATCTTCTCAAGGGTAAACGAGGAAGATTCCGCCAGAACCTTCTGGGTAAAAGGGTTGATTATTCCGGAAGAAGCGTCATCGTTGTTGGCCCCGACCTGAAACTTAATCAGTGCGGTCTCCCGAAGACCATGGCACTTGAACTCTTCAAGCCCTTTATAGTCGCCAGAATCAGCAAACTTCTTGATGAAAGCGTTAAAAAGGCTACCAAGAGATGGGAAGAAGCCGATGAAATTGTATGGCCTGTTCTCGAAGAGGTTATTCAGAATCATCCAGTTCTTCTGAACAGGGCCCCCACTCTTCATCGCCTTGGAATTCAGGCATTTGAACCTGTTCTTGTTGAGGGAAAGGCTATCCAGCTGCATCCTCTGTCCTGCTCAGCGTTCAATGCTGATTTTGACGGAGACCAGATGGCGGTACACGTCCCCCTCTCTGCCGAGGCTCAGGTTGAGGCTCGCATGCTCATGATGGGCAGCAAGAATATTCTGAGACCCGCCAGCGGTGAACCGGTTACCACACCAAGTCATGATCTGGTCATAGGAGCGTACTACCTTACGAAGCCCCTTCCCGGTGCAATGGGAGAAGGTATGACCTTCTCTTCAACCGAAGAAGTAAGGGGTGCCTACGATGCTGACAGGATCGATATCCATGCCAAGATCAAGGTCAAGGGAATAAACAGGATTATTGAGGAAAACGGCAAGAATGAACGCATCTCCCCTCCATTCTGGAAGGACTACACAACAGTCGGGCAGGTTCTGTTCAACGAAATAATCCCTGACGAGCTTGGTTTCATAATTGCCAACGCCAGGGTCCCGCACGATAAGATCTTCAGCAAGAAGGGACTCAACCAGTTAGTGGGTAGATGCTTCAACGAACTGGGATCAGTCCGGACTGCAGTCATGCTTGACAATCTCAAGGAACTCGGATTTCACTATTCAACAACATCCGGGCTGACTGTGGGGATGAGAGATATGCTTATCCCCGACAGTAAACTGGAGATCATAAAAAGCACCGCCCACGAGATTGAACTCATCGAGAAGAGTTCAAAACGTGGAGAGCTTACGGAAGCCGAGCGCTACAATAGAGTGATAGATAACTGGGCAAAAGCTACCGAAGAAGTCAAGAATGCCATGATGGAGGGGCTGAGCCATGACAACCATGGTTTCAACCCTGTCTTCATGATGGCCAACTCCGGTGCAAGAGGAAGCGTTGATCAGATGAAGCAGCTTGCCGGTATGCGCGGACTGATGGCTAAGCCAAGGAAGAAGCTGACAGGAGAGCTTGGTGAAACAATCGAGACCCCGATCATCTCCTCATTGAAAGAAGGCCTTTCGGTAATTGAGTATTCCATCTCGACGCACGGATCAAGGAAGGGTCTTGCCGATACTGCTCTCAAGACGGCCGATGCAGGCTATCTTACCAGAAGGCTTGTTGATGTCTGCCAGGATGTCATAATCACCATGGAAGACTGCGGGACGATCAGAGGAAGGGTTATTACTGCCCTCAAAGAGGGTGAAGAGATCATTGAACCCCTCCGCGACCGTATCCTGGGCCGGGTTGCAGCGGAAACAATCTACAAGCCGGGAACCGATGATGTCCTGTGTGAAGCCGGCCAGGAGATAACCGCGGAACTTGCCTCAGAGATCGATGAAATCGGAGTTGAATCCGTCCGCATCAGGAGTGTTCTGGCGTGCGAAGCCAAGAGAGGCCTCTGTGACAGATGTTACGGGTGGGACCTTTCCAGGAACAGAATGGTCACCATTGGTGAGGCAGTCGGAGTCATCGCAGCCCAGAGTATTGGTGAACCCGGAACTCAGCTTACTCTGCGTACATTCCATACGGGAGGAGTTGCGGGGAGGCAGACGAGAGAATCGGAAGTCGTCGCAAGACAGTCAGGTATCGTATGCTACCGAAATCCCTGCATTGTGAAGACCGCCGATGATATCGGGAATCCGGTAATGGTCAGCACCAGAAATACACAGCTGGATATTCTTGATGATTCCGGGGAAGTTCTATCCACGTACGATATCGTAGTTGGATCCCAGATGGCTGTTGAAGACGGTCAGAAGGTTAAGAAGGATACTCTGATCTGCAGGAGTGATCCCTTCATAATCCCGATAGTCGCGGAGCAGGAAGGTAGTGTACACTACGTTGATATAGAGGAAGACACTACTTTGAAGGAGGAGATCGACAGCGAGCAGCGCAAGCAGATGGTCATTGTCGAAGATAGAAGTAAAACTCTTCACCCACACATCTTCATACTTCCCGAACAGCTGATAGTCCTCAGCGGGCGCCCGAGGCGCAGGGAAGAGGAACTATTCACACTCAGTGAGCTGGTTAA
>CAZUYF010000129.1:0-5758 GCA_964624675.1 uncultured bacterium | reverse complement strand
TTACGGAATGGCTGTATGGGGTGACAACCTCTTCCTCTGCAACGGAGAATTAGGTATGGACAATATCTTCATCTTCGACATCAACCCTGATGGAAGCGTAAACCTTACACCTGTATGGTCATGTGAATTCACCGAGGATGTTGATGGCCCTAACGGAGCGATCGACTACGACGGAACGTACCTCTACGTCTACCCTCAGAACGACTTCGTGTACACACTGGATATTGACTGGATACCCGGTGCCCTCGAGAACTCAACCTGGGGCCAGATCAAAGCTGAGTTTTAGTAACGTTAAGTAACATGGTGTGGTGCACAAAAGAGGCGGGGTTCATCCCCGCCTCTTTCATTGGGGTCGGGCCTAACATCTAAACATTTTTCCTTTATTCAACAGTAACGAATTCATTGGGGTCGGGCCTAACATCTAAACATTTTTCCTTTATTCAACAGTAACGAATGTTTAGATGTTAGGCCCGACCCCTTTTGCGGCCCCTTTTGCTAAGTTGTCTTTCCCACTATATCAGTTACAATGCTCTGGAAGATCTTTGCGAACTCTGTTTGCCTGTTATGATCCACAAAGGGTTTTCCGCTGTCTCCCGATAATACTATTTCAGGCTCTATGGGAATTCTCCCGAGGAAGGGAACTTCCATCTCAGAGGCCATTTTCTCCCCGCCCCCCGAACCGAAGAGTTCAGTCCGCTCACCGCAATGAGGACAGACGAATCCTGACATATTCTCTATTACTCCCAGTACCGGCAGCTTAAGAGCGCGGCAGAACTGAATCGAGCGCCTTACATCAGAAAGGGACATCTCCTGTGGCGTAGTGACAATTACAGCACCGGTGGGTTCAGGTATGAGCTGAACAACAGATAGCGGTTCATCACCGGTTCCCGGAGGACAGTCCACTATCATATAGTCCAGCTTTCCCCAGTTAACGTCTTCAAAAAGCTGTTTGATCACGTTCATCTTCATAGGTCCGCGCCAGATCACAGGGTCTGTCCTGCTGGCGAGCATGAAATCAACAGAGATAACCTTCAGAGATCCGAGTTCAGCCGGGTTCAGCTTTTTCCCATCGGATGAAGTGAGTTTCGTTCCTTCCATACCCAGAAGTTTGGGAATGCTGGGACCGTGAAAATCCGTATCAAGAAGACCGGTAGCATACCCCTGAAGTGAAAGTGAAGTGGCAAGGTTGGCTGCAACGGTGCTCTTACCTACACCACCCTTTCCGGAAAGAACGAGAATGCTCTTTTCAGCAGGGGGGGTTTCAAGACTTAACGGTGCGGTATTCTGGTTACTCATAACGATAGTGCCTTTCTAATAGTGATTATTCAACGATGATAAAGCAACAGTAATATAACGCAAAGGTATTGCCGAAGTGCACTTTCATGACAATGGTATTAGTACAGAGGAGGATATTTCAATGGATTTCAGTAAATACAGTACTTTTCTATTCGATCTGGATGGGACACTTATCAATTATGCCGTGGCGCAGAAGTTCGCCGCGGAATATATCGTGGAAGTACTCGATCTGGAGAAATCCAGCGATACTCTGAAACATATCCTTCGATTCCTTGAGGATAAGGTTATTCAGGACCTTGAAGCCTGCAAACCATCAGCAATTGAACCGGGTTCCAATGAAATGCGTCAGGCTTTCAGTAAAGCCGAGTTAGGTGTTGATCCCGTTGAATTCATCGAACTCTACTTTGAGGGATTGGAGGAGCATGGTGAACCGCTCCCGGGCATTATCAACCTGCTCAAGGTACTCAGAGGTAGATTCACTGTTGGAGTTGTATCCAACGGTCCGGGATTTGTCCAGCGAAAAAGGCTTGAGAAATCGGGGTTGATGGAGTTTCTTGACCTTATCGTATTGAGCTGTGAAGTGGGGTCCGCAAAACCGGATCCTGAAATACTCCGTTACGCAATGAAACTTGCGGATTCAAAAACGTACGATACTCTGTTCATCGGTGATAGTGCAGGCAGCGATATGGGTGCTGCCAACGCAGCAGGAGTTGATTTTGTATTCGTACGTCCAGACGGAGATTTTTCCGCGCCGGGTCCTCGAGTCCTTGAACTCAGGAACACTGCGGAAATGTTGAAGTACCTCAAGAAATAATTGTCATACCAGTGTTCCCTCTGCCCTCCTTTTTCTGTACTTTCTGAGAAACAGAACGCCCGAAAGAGCAAAAAGGCCTGAGGAAACCAGGAACGCTTCTGAAAATCCTCCGAAATGCAGAAGAACGCTTCCCAGAATAGGGGCAAAACATGCCCTCAGAGCTGTCATCGTAATATGCAGACCCTGGTATGTGGCTTCCTGCCCAGGAGGGGCGAAGTGCAGGCTGGAGATGTTCCAGGACATTCTCACTCCTGCCATGCCCAATGCAAAGATCGCGTATGCGATATAGAAAAACACTATTCCCATATCAGGTATCCAGTTGCCGAAGGCCATCGAGAGCGGGTAGAAGGTGAGCAGAAGGCATACAATTCCAGTAAATCTGAATGGATGAAGCTTCTCAAGACGGACTCCCAGAAATGGAGACAGTAAAAGCACTCCTATCTGACCGATCACACCCTTCGCCAGGGCGTACTGCTCATAATCCAGTCCCAGTCTGTCAATTGCAAAGAAAGGTATTACGGGCAGGATCATTAAAAAGGCAATACCGTATATGAAAAAGTATATCTCGAACCAGGCAAAATCCCTGTCATTCTTAAAAATAGCCCACAGGCTTCTGAAGAAGTGGATCGATCCTCGACCGGTGGATTTATTCGCTACTCCGGCTTCCATACCTCGGGCCATTCTTGAAAGGAACACAGCCTGCCCCGCTCCGAACAGGGCTTCAACCAGGAATAGAATTCTGTAATACTGGAAATCCATATCCAGAAAAGCGCCTGCAAGCATGGCCATGGGAAGGCTGAAGAGTGTGAACGCGCTTGTCCACCAGCCGAAAAGTCTTGCCCTGTTACTCTGGGAGTAGCGCTTCTTCATGATGCTGTTCTGAGCGGGCAGGATAACACTGTTTGACGCGAAGAAGAAAAGAAGAAGAAGCAGCATCAGATTAACATTAGATGAGAAGAACATAAGAGCCACAGGAAGCCTGGAAAGGACTCCGAAGATAAGAACTGCCCTGTCGTACCTCCCCCTGCTGTCAAGCCAGTGGTTTATGAAAACAGCAAGCATGTTACTGATCGGCCAGAGCATCGTAAGGGCAGTTATCTGCCAGGCGGCGGCATGCAGCCCGTTTACAGCAATGTAGTCATGGTTGATAACCACTCCCATGGACACTCCGCCGCAAACGGCTGACAGCAGATGGATCTTGAATGATTTTCTCTCATCCCCCCCAAGGGGACGGAAGAATTTCCTTTCTCCGCTGTCTGATCTGAAGGATAGCCACGAGAAGAACTGCATTGCTTAGCTGACCGGTGGTACTATTCTCTTAGCCACAAGGACTTCCATTATCTGTTCAGCGCACTCCTCTGCTGTTGATTCATGGGTTTTCAGAACAAGTTCAGGGGAAAGGGGTTCTTCGTAAGGCGCTGATATCCCTGTGAAAGAAGGTATCTCACCGCTTCTGGCTTTCTTGTACAAACCCTTGGGGTCCCTCTGCTCAGCAATTTCAAGCGGGACTTCAACGTACACTTCAACAAAATCGTTCTCATCCTGGATCGACCTTGCATAATCCCTGTCCTCGCGGTAGGGGCTTATGAAGGCAAGCAGGTTCACTACACCAAAGGAACTGAACAGTTTTGCGACTTCAGATATCCTGCGGATATTCTCTTTCCTGTCCTCCGGTGAAAATCCCAGGTCGCTGTTAAGACCGTGCCTGATATTGTCACCGTCGAGGATCGCTGTCAGAACCCCGCGCTCCTGAAGCATTTCTGCAAGTATGTCCGCAACGGTAGATTTGCCGGAGCCGGAAAGCCCGGTGAGCCATACCGTAGCTCCCCCGTGCCCGAGAAGCTTTTCTCTGTCAGTTCTGTCCACACCATGATGGTGCCAGGTGATGTTCTTATCTGCAGTGTTATCCTGCTTCATATTACTCCTGTTCTGCATTGATCTGAAAAGGTTTCTGTTAACGGAAAGTTTCACTATCATACATGCTCAGAATTGAAATTGCTAATGAATTCCACTAACAATCGAGAGGATGTCATGGTCAACAAGGACACTATCAGAAAAAACCTATCCAGCTGCCTTACCGATACGTCACCGCTGAATCTTCCGGGGGGAAAACGGGGCAAAGTCAGAGACAGCTACGATCTTGGAGATAGAATTCTTCTTATCACCACTGACAGACAAAGCGCATTCGACAGAGTACTGACTTCGGTCCCTTTCAAGGGACAGGTTCTTAACCAGGTAAGTGCATTCTGGTTTGAAAACACCAGTGATATCGTTCCAAATCACGTTATCTCAATACCAGATCCGAATGCTACTCTTGCAGTCAAGTGCGAAGTCTTCCCTGTGGAATTCATCGTCAGGGGTTACCTGACAGGCAGTACAAGCACTTCCGCATGGACCCTATACAATAACGGTAGCCGGAACATCTGCGGCAACGAACTTCCGGATGGAATGGTGAAGAACCAGAAATTTCCGGAGCCAATAATCACCCCTACAACCAAGAGTGATCTCCACGATGAGTCTATAACCCCCGAAGGAATACTCAGTGAAGGTCTGATGACAGCTGATGAATGGGACAGAGCTTCCGATATAGTAATGAAGCTCTTCAGAAGAGGGATGAAGATAGCAGCCCGGAACGGTCTTATCCTGGTGGATACGAAGTACGAACTGGGGAAGGATGACAATGGTAATATCATCCTCATCGATGAAATCCATACTCCTGATTCCTCAAGATACTGGATAGCAAACAGCTACAAAGACAGAATCTCGAGTGGCCGGGAACCGGAGAACATCGACAAGGAATTCCTCAGATTATGGTTCAGGGACAACTGCGACCCGTACAACGATGAGGAACTCCCGGCGGCTCCGGATGATCTTGTCATTGAGCTTTCACAAAGGTACATAAAACTGTATGAAATGATAACCGGCAAGGAGTTCGTACCGGCCCCGGGTAACGATCCCCTGGATAGACTGAAAGAGAACCTCAAGGGGATCTAGACTTTTCTGATTCAGATCACAAAGGAGATCAATATGCGCTTTATACTTTTTGTGCTTACTGTACTGATCTGTGCCATCCCGGTTGTTGCCGGTGAAATCGTTGTTGGTTTCTGCGAAGAGTGCGGTTACCAGACCGATGAGTTCTTCGCGGGATACGGCATGATTCCGGGTTACGTTGCCGAAGTGTACCGCGATCCTGATTCTGGTGAGTATCACCTGGTAAGGTTCAACATCATAGAGATCGTGGCCGAAGAGATCGCGGTCAACATTACTAACAACCACTATGACATCGATGAGTTGAACATCGATGAGATAGCGGTCAACATCACTAACAATCACTATGGGATCGGAATGGAGACCGCCGGGGAAATAGCCGTCACCATCAATAACAACTACCGGAAAATCGTTGAGATATTCTCCAGTGAGATCGCAGTCATCATCAATAACTCATACGAGGACGTCGTGGAAATTTCCATGGGCTGGAACTCACCCGAAGTCCTCGGAGAGATCAGCCTGGACGGTGTACTGCCGGCAGGTGTCCACTTAAACGATGAACTGGTCGAGGAGGACCCGCTGAACTGGCAGCTTGTTTCATTGAATGATGGTAATAACCCATGCCCGGTCTGCTGCGGAGAGACTCTTGAGTTCCAGAGG
>CAZUYF010000128.1:0-5792 GCA_964624675.1 uncultured bacterium | reverse complement strand
ACAGTACTGGGGACTGTCAGCGGTCTCATCGTTGCCTCTTCGGGCGCAGTGGCACATGACTTTATCGATCGGTTTCTGGGCAGGAAGCTCACCGATCACAAGAAGGTCATCGCCGGCAAACTCGCCGCTGTGGCGACCGGCATCATCGCCATACTGCTTGGCATAGCTTTCAAGGGGATGAACGTGTCTTTCCTGGTAGGGCTCGCCTTTGCTATTGCGGCTTCTGCAAACCTGCCCTCAATAATGATGCTGCTCTTCTGGAAGAAGACCACTGCAAAGGGTATAGCTGCCTCAATAACTGCCGGCATCATCTCGGCGCTCGGCATCATCATGCTTTCCCCGAGCATGTTCACCAGATACGGTCTGGAAGCTTCGGCAGCACCGCTGCCTCTGGACAATCCGGGTATAATCTCCATACCGCTGAGCTTTGCTGTGCTCATTATCGTGTCCCTTATGACCCAGAAGAAGGGTCAGCCGCAGGGAGTTTAGTCACAGAATTGTGATAGGTTGAATTGGTGAATCGAAAGCATTTACGCGAAGTTACCCTGAATGGGAAGACAGGGAAACCCTCAATTGCAGGGGGTTTCATCGAGGCATTGAATGATGAGCGGATAATCACCGAGAAGGGCGGATTTCTGTTCAAGGCGCTTACCACCGGTGACAGGCTTGTGCTTGGTGTTACGCCCTCCTTCATAGATGGTGAGAGGACCTACCACTACGATTCTCAGTTACCAGGAGAGGACGAGTTCACGCTGATCGGGAGCGTTACCGCCAACGGAACTTTTGAGATCCTCTTCAAACCCCTTTCTATGCAGCTTAAACCTGAAGATATACAGAAATACGCAGATACTTACGTGATGTTCGCCCGATTCCTGCTGGAGGGCGGTTACTCGGGGCAGGGAAGACTCACTCCTGTAACCGTCAGTTTACTCCGGGAGGCGGGATTCTTCAACCCGGTGCCGGAGGATCTTGTCGGGCTGGCATCACTTGACTGCTCGCTGGACGTGGTTTTAAGGAATTAGATCGGATGGTTCCTGAGGTAGTAATCGATGCATGCATATACCAGCAAATCGATGATAAGTCCCCACAGTGCTGTCAGCTGTGACTGGTAGAACAGGAATACCTGAGTTACGAATATATTCACCAGAACAGCCAGTTTGAACCAGTGAACAGCTTTTCTTCTGGAGGATTTCAGCATCAGAAGCCCGATAAGAACAAGAATACTGCTTATACCCGCTCCTGTCAGTGAAATCCCTGATACATTCTCCATGGGAACCCAGTCTGGATTTATCCACCCAAGTATTGCGGCAAACTGAACGAGGCTGGTGAAAACAAAGAAGATCATCATGCCGGGAATGACCCATGGCATGGTTAGAATGCGGTTTAAGAAGGCTCGGTATTTGCTCCTCAGGTAATCGTAACCTTTCAGCAGGCGGGATTCACTGCTGCTTTCCAGCTCATTCCGGATTACCTGGTTCACTTTGATCTCATACGGAGTCAGCGGATGCAGTCCCACCATTCTTCGGAAAATCAGGTACATGGCTATGAAAATAATATAGATGATGGCTATTGTCGGTTTGAAGAAGTAATCGTTGTCCTGGGTTATGAACTTGCCCAGTTCATCTATGAACAGACCGAAACCGATCCCGCTGATGAGCGCGGCAAGGCGCCGTATCGAAGGGTTCCAGTAATAGAATACCATTATAAGAGAGACCAGCATCAGAAGGCCTCCCCAGAGCATATGAGCGATGTGGAATGAGCCGAATGCGATCTGTGGATAGCCTGTGAGAGCCAGAAAAGCCCGATTGATGAGAATGGTTGCAACCGATATTACAAGTAGAAGCTCAAGCATGTCACCGGCGTCTGAATCCCTTACAAGGCCTTTTCTGTCTGATCTCATAGTGACCACTCCGGATCTCCGGTTGAGCTAGAAGACGTACCTTATCCCAATTCCACCGTTCAAATCGAAATCCAGATCGGGGATGATATCCAGTATGCCTGCAAGTTCAATGAACAGGTCCAGCGGTGCCCCGTCCGGCAGCCACGATATACCAATTGGTACACGGGCTCCCAGGTGTGCATCATCGTCCAGAATAACTCTTCCGCCAATACCGTAATAAACGGGCAGCACGGCGTCCGAATGAATAAGGCCATAATCGTGCCAGAGAAAATCGGCATGTATGTGGAGTTTATCGTTACTCCCCAGAGACCAGGATAAGGCTCCGTCAAGTGCGGTATTTCTATCGAACCACATCTTCGCACTTATTCCGGAAGGTTCACCCAGTATAACACCTAGCTCGAAACCTCCGGGACCCGTGGAGGAGAACAGAAGCGAAGTGATCAGGATAACAGTCATGTCAGTCTCCATTTCTAAAACGCGTGCGCAGTTTCATCAGAACTTCATATTTTGATATAGAATTTATACTTATGTATTCCCTGCATGCAAGAGCATTGATTTTACTTGATGATTTAAATGCATATATAATAACTATATAATCATATATTCCTATACAACCTGTTAACGTTCAGTTATTTCTATGGACTGGAATCGGTCAGTTACCTGTCACCGGTTCACCCCAACATGAGCATAATCCAGCATGTATGGATTGATTAAAGCCCATGCAGACGATGAATGGCTACTGGACAATTGTCTACAGTTAATTAAGAATATATAGTTGTGTAGCTGAAAACATAAACAACTGAACAGTAGTTGGTCGAGAAAGCTGCTATTCAAACCGAAAGGAAACAAAATGGAAGAACTTCACAAAATACTGGAAGGACTTGTAGAAGTCAGCGGTATTGATGTTGCTGTCTGCGTTGGAAGAGACGGGTTTGTCATAGATGCAGCATCAACTGGCACCGCTGATACTGAGGCCATTGGCGCCATGGTATCCACCGGTATGGGTTCGGCTGAAAGTGTCGGCCGTGAGCTGGGACTTGAAGAAATGGATCAGGCGATGATGGAGTACAAGAGCGGTATAGTCATGATGACTGCACTGGGAACTGATGCCCTTCTCGTTGTTGTTGCATCCAAGGATGCGAATCTTGGAGGAATCCGTCTTCAGGTAAGAAGAAGCGCTCCCAAACTTGAGGCAGCACTTTAATTAATTTACTTACCGGGAAGCAGGTACTCTGCAGATGCAATTGCCAAAAAATGAAGATACCAAGACTATCGAGGATCTTCTCTCCGGACTTGTTCAGCGTTCCGAGGCTGTTACCGCTCTGCTGATAAGCAGGGAGGGTATCTGCATCAGCAAAGTCGGTAACGTAGATTCATTGAATTCTACAGCTCTTGCCGCGCTCGTTGCAGGAATGTTCGCTGCTACAAAAGAGGTGGCGAATATAGTCGGGGAAGAGCAATTTTCGATTCTGCTGCAGCAGGGAGAGAAGCGTCATATTCATATTTCTCTGATAGGCCAGAGAAGTATGATGATAGTTGTTTTTGAGGACTACAGAAGAATTGGACGCGTCAGGCATGAGGCCAGGACAATAAGTCCCGATCTTGTAAGGATACTCGAGAGCAGAGAAAAAACCAAAAAAGAGGATGCAGATGATCTTTCTGTTCCTGAGTTCAGGGAATATGCTCTGAATCTCATTGACAGGATATTTGTGGTTGGTGAAGAGGAAGATGCCTCATCTTGATCCGATAGAGAAGCAGATAGTTTTCAAGATTGTGTACTTTGGCCCTGGTATGAGTGGTAAAACAACGAATCTGCTCTACATTCATAAGGCCTTGACTGACAAGTATAAGGGAGAGATGCTGGTTCTAGATACGGAAAAGGAGAGAACCCTGTTTTTTGATTTTTTTCCAGTTTCGCTTGGAACCGTTCAAGGTTATTCCCTTAAGTTTCATCTGTATACCATTCCTGGACAGATATTCTACGAAGCGAGCCGAAGGATCATTCTCCTGGGTGCCGATGGTGTGGTATTTGTTGCTGACTCATCAGCTGACAGACTGGATGATAATACTGAAATGTTCAGGTTGATGAATGAGAATCTCCGAAGTCATGATATCGATCCATCGTGTTTTCCTGTTGTATTGCAATACAATAAGCGTGATCGCAATCCCAGGCTTGAGGTTGGTTCAATAGAGCGAGAGCTTGGATTGGACAGCATTCCGGTTACCGAATCGATAGCGATCGAGGGCAAAGGAGTCATGAAAACACTGCAGGTTGTCAGTAAGGAGATTATAAAGCGTTTTCAGATAAGCTGATGCGGAAAGGATTAAACATCTTTTATGGCCATTAACGGTACCCTGAGCGATATAGGTTTCGTTTCGCTGCTCCAGTTTCCCAATTCCAGCAGGAAGACAGGTCTGCTTACAGTGATAACCATGGATGGCAAGGCCGAGTTTTACTACAGAAAGGGTGAACTTGTTCATGCCAGGCACGGTAAGAAGACTGGCAGTGAAGTTCTTGTAGATATTGTGGATTGGAATGAAGGCCAGTTCACTTTTGAACCCGGACTGGAACCGGATGAGACGACAATCAAGGATGATCTTCATCATGTTCTCATGTGGGCACTCAAGGAACGGGATGAGAGAAAGAAGGGTCAGAATGAGAATGGCGGCACTCCTGAGGTAGAACTCGATGCTGAGCTTTCAGAAAAACTGGATGAACTTATGAAAGCAGCCTCAGGTATCGAGTACATCAGCGTATTTTCTACTCTTGGACAGCTTGTTGCCAGATCGATGTCTGATAGCAGTTTTCTACAGGAAATTGAACCATTCATAGAATCCATAACCTGTTTTATCTCTGAATACCCGGGTGAGGTAACAGGGAAAGTGTTTATTGAGGATATCAATATTTCAATCGCAATCTCGGGGCTTAATGAACAGCAGACCGTTGTCATCGCGACCGGTCCTTCTCTGAAACTTGGAAGGCTGGCCATGGCTCTGGGCAGAATTACAAGAGAATTAACCGGAGTATAGCGGAAGTGAAGAATGAATGATAGAAAGACTCACAACAGCTTGCAATTTGAAGAGTTTCTTGAGATATGCTCCGATTCAGGACTTATTGAGGAAGGAACAGCAAGAGAGATTATCAATTTTGCCAAGTCTATCGGCGGAGTTGGAGCCGTTCCAAGACTTACCGGTGAACAGCTGAACAGTACGGGTGATTTTGCCGCATCCCTCGTCAGTATCTACCCTGACGACATGACCTTCAATAATTATGTAACCACAGAAGAGAATTATTACGCCACTGAAATAACCAGGACCATTGCCCTTATCCCCAGGGTCTGGAAGAGTATCACTCCCATCATGCTCTATGCTCACACAGGTCAGGGTAAAACTCACCTGCTTGCCTCCATCGCCAGGGCAACCCACAAGAGAACCCTAATCCTTAACACCGTTGATCTGCACATAGAGTATCAGCACTGTCTTAACGCCGGAATTGAAAGAGAACTGCGGGATTGGATCACATCCTATGATCTCCTTATGCTGGATGATATTCAGTTTTCCCAGGGTGATCTTCAATTTCAGAAATTTCTGATTTCCGTGATCAATCGAATGCCCAGAGGCAAGCACGGGATCATCACTTCATCAGATGTTCATCCCGCAAGACTGCTTGATATAGATTCCTCGTTCTATTCCAGACTGACCTCAGGACTCGTTATCAAGCTTGAGACTGTCAATCTCGATGGCAGAAAGGAAATTCTTCGTAATCTTTTTAACGAGACAGGCATAAAACCGGATGAGGATATTCTCGAATTCATTGCTACACATGTGATAATGAATGTAAGGCAGTTGAAGGCAGCCGGGCGTATGGTTCTTGCTCAGATGCTTGGCCCCA